>JAUNIV010000019.1 GCA_030523385.1 Bacteroidales bacterium
TTTTGTTGCAGTTGAATTCCTTGATTCTTCTAATCTTTGCCTTTGTAAACCTTAAAAACAAAATAGCCATGAATAAAAAGAAAGACATTCGATGTACTTGCATGTGTCTGGGTTTTCTAATGCTCACAGCATGCAATACCTCATTTCAGGATGCAGAAGTCACCGTAACGGAACGTCCGCCTTTGGAATGTTCCAATCCCAACTACCTCAACAGCCGTTCACCTGTTCTCCCTTCACATTTTATTAAACTGCCTGTAGGGAGCATTCGTCCTGAAGGATGGTTGAGAAAGTATTTAGAGTTACAACGAGAAGGACTTACCGGCCATTTGGGTGAGATAAGTGCCTGGCTGGAGAAAGACAACAATGCCTGGCTCACCACGCAAGGTGACCACGGTTGGGAAGAAGTGCCTTATTGGTTGAAAGGTTATGGCAACCTGGCTTATATTTTGGATGACCCCGAGATGATAGCCGAAACAAAGACATGGATAGAGGCGACCATACGCAGTCAGCGGGCAGACGGGTCATTCGGACCGGTTAATATGCGAGGTGATAAACCTGAATTATGGGCACAGATGATCATGCTGTGGTGTCTCCAGTCTTATTATGAATACTCCGGTGATGAAAGGGTGCTGACCTTGATGAGCAATTATTTTAAATGGGAACTCAGTCTGCCCGATGATAAGTTTCTGGAAGATTACTGGGAAAACAGCCGTGGAGGTGACAACCTGATCAGCGTGCTTTGGCTATACAACCGGACAGGCGAATCGTTCCTGCTGGAATTGGCCGAGAAGATACACCGAAACACAGCGGACTGGACACGTCCTTCGGCTTTGCCTAACTGGCACAACGTGAATGTAGCCCAATGTTTCCGTGAGCCTGCCACCTATTATATGCTCACACAAGATTCGGCTATGCTGAACGCTACCTATAATGTCTTTCATCTGATTCGCCGCACCTTCGGGCAAGTGCCCGGCGGTATGTTCGGCTCGGATGAGAATTGCCGTATGGGATATATCGACCCTCGGCAGGGTGTAGAGACCTGTGGTATGGTGGAACAGATGGCTTCGGATGAGCTTTTATTGCAGATGACAGGAGACTCTTTCTGGGCGGAGAATTGTGAGGATGTGGCTTTCAACAGTTATCCGGCTGCCACCATGCCCGATTTCAAGGCATTGCGCTATATCACCAGCCCCAATCATGTGATAAGCGATGCCAATAACCATCATCCAGGTATTGACAATAGCGGTCCGTTTTTGGCTATGAACCCCTTTAGCAGTCGTTGCTGTCAGCATAATCATGCACAAGGATGGCCTTATTATGCAGAGAATCTGGTTTTTGCCACTCCTGATGGAGGAGCAGCCATTGCCTTGTATGCTTCTTGCCGGACAGAAATGAAAGTGGCAGACGGTCAGAATATCAGCATCCATGAAGAGACCAATTATCCGTTTGAAGAACAAATACGGCTGACTATAAATACAGAGAAACAAGTGAGCTTTCCGCTTTATCTGCGCATCCCTCGTTGGGCACAACAGGCATCCGTACGGGTAAATGGCAAGACAGTGCAATTTGCTTCGGCCAACGGAAAATATTTATGCATAGAACGGGAATGGCAAAACAATGACAAAGTGGAAATAAATCTGCCCATGAAGTTGTCTTTGCGTACCTGGCAAACAAACAAGAATAGTGTGAGCGTGGATTATGGTCCGCTGACGTTCTCATTGAAAATCAAGGAAGATTATATAAAGAAAGACAGTCGCGAAACAGCCATTGGGGATTCACAATGGCAAAAAGGAGCAGATGCCGCCAACTGGCCTACGTATGAAATCCATCCGGCTTCGCCTTGGAACTATGCATTGATACTGAACAAAGCTGATGCGCTAAAGGACTTTAAAGTTATTCATAAGCCATGGCCGGCAGATGATTTCCCGTTTACACAAGAAAGTGTGCCTATTGAGATAAAGGCAACAGGACGGGAGATTCCAAGTTGGCAGGTTGATGCTTATGGATTGTGCCATGAGTTGCCCGACAATGATGTCCGAATGGGAGAGAAACAAGAAATCACTCTGATTCCCATGGGAGCCGCCCGCTTGCGTATCAGTGCTTTCCCGAATCGTTATGAATAATAGGAAGCATTGAAGGTTATTCTCAGAACAAATAATCGAGTCATTGAAATATAGTTCCAATCAGATTGTTCCCGATTTCCCGCGTGTGAAGTCGGGAATTTCTATCGGTACACTTCCCCGACGCACGGACAGTTCACTTAGTTCTGTGATGCACGACCATTCGGCAGCATCATATACATCCTGGTCTAACGGCAATCCGTGGCGCAGGCAGTATATCAGCCGATAGTCCATGATGTAATTCATTTCGTTGGGCATGTTCTTGCGACGGGCTTCCTCGCCTATGGTGGCAGTGAACGGATGTTTGTATTGCTCCAAAACTTCTTCCAGACGTTCGCCTGTGAGCGGCTCTTTGCCATACTTGTCTAATAACAGGCAGGGAACGGGATATTTCTGCATAAATCCTTGCGTACCGCAGATGGTTTGATGACGGCTGTATGGGCGTGGCGTGGCTACATCATATTGCAATACGATGGTGCGTCCTTTTACGGTACGTATCAGTGTAGTGTTGACATCTCCCATCTCGTAAGGCTGTGTTGCCTCTTCCGAAGAACTTCCGAACACCTTTCGGGCGTATGCCGAAAGACCTGCCTGACGGGAAGACATGGAGACCAGTTTCTCCATACGGTCGCCCCGATGAATGCCCAACCATTGGCATACGGGGCCTAATCCATGAGTGGGATAAGGGTTTCCCGTGTGTTGTTGGCTGTAAAGCTTAATCCAGTGATTGTGGTAGCCTCCTTCGCGTTCGTCGGCAAAGTAATGATGCCGAAGGTCGTGGATATAAGCTCCTTCGGCATGGGTGATTTCGCCCAATACGCCTTGTTGCACCATGTTCAGCGTGGTTAGTGCAAAGGCATCGTAACAGCAATTCTCCAGCATCATGCAGTGGCGTCGGGTCTGTTCGGCTGTATCTACCAGTCTCCAGCAGTCGGCCACCGTCATGGCAGCAGGAACCTCCAAGGCTGCATGCCTGCCTTGCTGCATGGCATAAACGGCCATGTCTGTGTGCGTGAGCCAGTCGGTACATATATATATCAAGTCTATATCCGTCCGCTCGCACATGCGGCGCCACATCCCTTCTTCCGAATAATCTTCGGCAACAGGGCGTCCGAAGCGTTCCAATACCTGCTTAGCCCTTTCCACATTCTCGCGCCGCAGGTCGCAAAGGGCTTTCACTTCGATGCCTTCAAGGTGCATGTAGCGTTCGAGTGCCAATATGCCTCTGTTTCCCAAACCGATAAAGCCGATACGGACTATAGGAATGGGTGGACAAGTCAGGCCGAGTACATTCTGCTGTTTCATGGTTGCTGTTATCTGTCTTTGTTTGTTGCAAACTTACAATAAAATCTTCTTTTTTTATGCTTGTGAGATAAAAAAGAAGATTTTTGTTATTGTTCGAGGCTCAAAACCCTAATGTAATAATCCGATGCTTACATGGGGAATAACCAGTTACATGCCAGTTACATGGATATATTTACTGATTTTCAGCTACTTCATCAATGCATTTTTCGTTTTTTCTATCTCTTGGTTACATGCCAGTTACATGGGTTATGCCCAATATGGTACGTAATTATGCCTTGAACCACCATCGGGATTTTCCTCTTTTATCAGCCTTGCCTCCAAAGTATCTTTGATAATACGCGAAGCCATAGGATAGTTCTTGTCTTCTATGCCAAGTCGAGCTCGGAGTGACTGATTATTCATCTTGTCATTAGACACATATCTTAAGCAGGCATGTTGGTAACAAGCCCTCACTCTTTCGTTTTTATCTATGTCAGCAAACTTGCGATACGAAAAGACTGTTGCTGTTGTTCTACTTTCCTGCACTTGAAAACGAAGTGGCGGTAATTGGTAGAGTTCTATATTGAATATCGTTTTGTCCATACCACTACCTTTTTCTTCACAGATTCCCATTCTACGCATTATGTCTGCAAGGGAGTCATTGCGTGATTGATATTCGTCAATGAAACGTTCTACGCTGATAAGAGGTTGTCCGGGATTTGAGATTTCAATGCGGTCGGAATAAATCTCTACCATGGGAAATCCCTGTTCCGCAAAATCTTGGTGAATAAGCATATTGGCTGTTAACTCTCGGATAGCTATTTCCGGATACATTCGTGCGTCCTTTCGCAATGCCTGCCCTATTTCCTCATTTGCAGGAAGTTGACTGTTTATCCAGGATACCATTTCTTTAAATCCTATGGCATAACCTTTATCAAATGTTTGTTCCCTGATTGTCTCCAGTTTGCTCTTTCCCTTATATACAATCACTCTGACTACTTTTCGCTTTAGTCCATCGAAATCACACAGAGATTTTGCAAGCAGTAATGCTCCCAATTCGGTTATGCTGTATCCGATTTCATCTTTTAGTATTAAACTTTCAGAAACGAATCGCTCCATTATGCCTTTGGTATCTTGAGGCAGAGGAAGGTGCATTAGGTCGAAATATGTTTCGGCGCTCAAAAAAGAAAGTATTTCTTGAGGTGTCAGTCCTCTTTTTAAAACAATTTTCTCCAATGCTTTCTGCTCTCCTTTCCAAATTTTGGCTTCTTTTGCAGGAAAATCCTTGAGCTTACGGGTAATTGTTCCAATTCTGACATACGCTTCATGCAGGAAACTTACAGGGCGGTTTACAGTAGCAGGAATTTTGAAAATACAAACATGGCCTTTGTCCTCATAATCAAAATCATCCACTATCTCAAAGTCAATACGGGGATTTAACCGTGTGGAAAGCCATGATTCTAACTCCTCGTTACCTACCATCTTTTGCTTACCATGTAGGTCAGTACCTATTATATCATGGGGTTCATCCTTTACGCCGAACACGAGGTAACCGAATGGCATATTACATAAATAGGCACTATTAGCCAACGCAGAGATACGTTCACCAATCTCCTCTTTTGAGTGGAAGTTGTGCTTGAACTCTATCCACTCTGTTTCCTTGGGACGAGCAACAAGCGCGTCTATCAATTTCTTAAAATCCAAATATTCCATAAATTTATCTCATCTTTCAACGCTTGTCAAGCAAGTCTATCACTGAGCTACCACAGGCAATATCACCCGTGAGGCTGCTCCTGCTTGGTGATAAATCTTCACCTGCTGTTTCATCACGAAATCTTCCGTCCCGCAATGATAAGTGTCTATGAACTTCTGCGGATTGCGGTCGATGATGGGAAACCAGGAACTTTGTATCTGAATCATCAGCCGATGTCCGGGCAAGAAAGCATGTGCCACGTCATACAGCGTATAGTTCACCGGTGTAATCTCGCCGGGTACAAAGGGCTGAGGTGTATCAAATCCGGTGCGGAAGCGTCCGCGGAATAACTCACCGCGTACCAACTGTTGATAGCCGCTCATGGGATAAGAGGTTTTCCAGTTTTGCCGCACCTCTTCCGGATATCTGAAGTTTTCGGGATACACATCAATGACTTTCACCATGAAGTCTGCATCCGTACTGCTCAGTGCCGTCATCAGTTCCACTTCGATAGGACCGGCCAATGTCAGTGTGTCTGTAAGCGGTTCGGTCATAAAGGTCAGTACGTCCGGACGGGCGGTGGCAAAGCGCTGGTCGTCTATCATGAATTCCAGTGTGCGTCTGGTGGTAGGATTCGCTGTATAGGGAACAGGATGCTCCATATCCGACATATATTCCGAGTATGATTCCTTCTCCTGCGGAGCGTTGGTCGAAACCGATCCGTCTGCATGTATATAATAAGGTATAGGAGCAGCAGCCTGTATGGGCCATTCATCATACGTCTTCCATTCGTTGGAACCGCTATAAAAGATATTCACCCGGTTCTTCGGCTTCTCGCCTTCGCCTTCCAGGAAATAACGGAAGAAAGGATATTGTATTTCGTTCATGTAATAATCCGATGTATTTTGACCGAAATAGACAGAGCCAATGCCTTGAAAGCCTGCCCGTGTCCAAGCACCGTGCCACCACGGACCGAAGGTGAGGTAAAGGTCTGTTGTGGGCGATTGTTCCTTGATGGCTTTGTATAAGTTCCATGCACCGTAGCAGTCTTCCGAGTCATAAAGCCCGCCTACCACGAGCATGGCAGGTTGCAGGTTGTAGCATGAGGTACGGGCATCACGCTCTTGCCAGAAGCTGTCGAATGTGGGGTGGTTCTTGATGTTGTTCCACATGGTTTCGGTGGTGTCGTTTACCATCCGGTCAATGTCGCGGAAAGTTCCTGCCTGCAGGAAATCAGTATAAACATCGTTCTTTACCAGTTCGCCCATAATTCCTTTGCCTTGATGGCGTCCCTCCAAGGCAGGCAGGAAGTTGGTGGTCTGTAATAAAGTGAACGCACCGTTATGGTGTCGGTCGTCTCCTCTGAACCAGTCGGTAACGGGTGCCTGAGGCGATACAGCTTTCAGTGCAGGGTGTCCGCTCGATGCACTCATGGTGGCATAGAAGCCTTCGTAGCTGATTCCCCATGTGCCCACTCTGCCATTGCTGTGCGTGTTGTGTATCAGCCATTCCACGGTGTCATACGTATCGGTAGCCTCGTCAATGTTCTTCTTATCTTTCTTTCCTTTCCGGTTCTTGTTGAGCGGACGTACTTGCACAAAGGTGCCCTCGCTCTTGTGTCGTCCGCGTACGTCCTGAAATACAATGACGTATCCCCGTTCCACAAACTTACTCAAGAAGCCTCTTACATAGCGGTTGAACTTGTCGCCGTATGGAGCGCACGAATAGGGAGTGCGCATCATCAGAGCCGGATGAGGCCGGCTGTTATCCTTCGGTTCATAAATAGCCGTGTATAGTTTCACTCCGTCGCGCATGGGTATCATCACCTCGCGTTTGGTGTATATTTCTCTCAACCGCAGTTCTATGCTGTCCGGCTGTTCCGTCATGGCCTTTTGTGCCCACCCTTCGGATGTGGCAAAGCAAAAGAGCAGAAAAGTAAAAATGAATGAGAGGCCTGTTTTTTTCATGTTTTAAATTAATCTATGTGAAAACTGTCGCAAAGGTAGTTACATTCTCCGAAAGTTTTCGCCCCGATTGAAGAAATATTTCAATAATAGTTGCTACCTTTGTGACACTAATAACTTTTAACTAAAATAAGTATCAATATGGCAACACCTCAGTTCCACTATGAACCCATGTTCCAACTGGGTCCTGACAAAACCGAGTATTATTTGCTGACCAAAGACTATGTGTCAGTGAGTGAGTTTGAAGGTAAACCTATCTTGAAGATCGAGAAAGAAGGTCTTACCGCTATGGCTAACGCTGCTTTCCGCGATGTATCTTTCCTGCTCCGCCGTGCGCACAATGAGCAGGTTGCTAAGATTCTGTCTGACCCCGAAGCCAGCGACAATGACAAGTATGTGGCACTGACTTTCCTGCGCAATGCCGAAGTTTCTGCCAAGGGCAAGTTGCCTTTGTGTCAGGATACGGGTACAGCCATCATCCACGGAGAGAAAGGCCAGCAGGTATGGACCGGCTATGAAGACGAAGAAGCCCTGTCATTGGGTGTATTCAAGACTTATACGGAAGAGAACCTGCGTTACTCGCAGAATGCTCCTCTGACTATGTATGAAGAAGTGAACACCAAGTGCAACCTGCCTGCCCAGATTGATATTGAGGCTACCGAGGGCATGGAATATCGTTTCCTCTGCGTTACCAAAGGTGGTGGTTCGGCCAATAAGACTTATCTCTATCAGGAAACCAAGGCTGTGCTGAATCCGGCTACATTGGTGCCTTTCCTTGTAGAAAAGATGAAGACATTGGGTACGGCTGCCTGTCCTCCTTATCACATTGCTTTTGTGATTGGCGGTACGTCGGCTGAAAAGAACCTGCTCACTGTGAAGCTGGCCTCTACTCATTATTACGATGAACTGCCCACTACGGGTAACGAATCGGGACGTGCTTTCCGCGATGTAGAACTGGAAAAGCAAGTGCTTGAAGAAGCCTATCGCATTGGTTTGGGTGCACAGTTCGGCGGAAAATACATGGCACACGATGTACGCATCATCCGCTTGCCTCGCCACGGTGCTTCTTGTCCTATCGGTTTGGGAGTATCTTGTTCTGCTGACCGCAACATCAAATGTAAGATCAATAAGGATGGTATCTGGATTGAAAAGATGGATGACAATCCGGGCGAACTGATTCCTGCCGAACTCCGCGAAGCAGGCGAAGGCGATGCCGTAAAGATTGACCTGAACCAGCCGATGTCCGAAATCCTGAAGGTGCTGACCAAATATCCGGTAGCTACACGCCTGTCATTGAACGGTACTATCATTGTAGGACGTGACATTGCACACGCCAAGCTGAAAGAACGTTTGGATCGTGGCGAAGAACTGCCTCAATACATCAAGGATCACCCCATCTATTATGCCGGACCGGCCAAGACTCCTGCCGGCATGGCATGTGGTTCTATGGGTCCCACTACTGCCGGACGTATGGACCCGTATGTAGATTTGTTCCAAGACCACGGAGGCAGCATGATTATGCTTGCCAAGGGTAATCGCAGCCAGCAAGTGACCGATGCCTGCAAGAAACATGGCGGTTTCTACTTAGGCTCTATTGGCGGACCGGCTGCCATCCTGGCTCAGAACAACATCAAGAGCATCGAATGTGTGGAATATCCTGAATTGGGTATGGAAGCCATTTGGAAGATTGAAGTAGAAGATTTCCCGGCATTCATCTTGGTAGATGACAAGGGCAATGACTTCTTCAAGCAATTGAAGCCGCGTTGTGCAGGCTCATGCAAGTAAGTCTTTGAAATGCATTATTCTTGTAGGGGCGGAATATTTTCCGCCCGATAACACCCACGTTGTCACATGCGTGGATGCTTTCGGGCAGAAAATATGCTGCCCCTACAATTTTTATAACCTTGTAATGAATCTCAATATGTTTATCGTGAAAAACAAACTTGTCAGAACTATGAAATTCCTGAACTTATGCATACTGGCATTGGGCTGTAGCCTTAATATGGCTGCCCAAAATGCTCCTGTCACTCCTCCCATCATGGGCTGGAGTTCGTGGAACACCTATCGGGTAAACATCAATGATACGTTGATTAAGAAACAAGCCGATGCCATGGTGCAAGCCGGACTGAAGGATGCCGGATATACCTTTATTAATATAGACGATGGCTTTTTCGGATGGAGAGATGAGAAAGGAGTCTTGCACACACATCCCCAAAGATTTCCGAACGGAGTGAAGGGAGTGGTGGAACATATTCATTCTTTAGGCTTGAAAGCCGGTATCTACTCGGATGCCGGAAGCAATACTTGCGGTTCTATCTGGGATAACGATGCCAATGGCATTGGCGTGGGGCTTTATGGATTCGAGCATCAGGATGCCAATCTTTATTTCAATGAATGGGGCTTCGACTTTATCAAGATAGACTATTGTGGCGCGTGTCAGGAACTGAGCCTGGATGAAGAGAAACGCTACATGGAGATACGGCAAGCCATTGACAAGGTGGCAGGCAGCCACATTGCGGTCAATGTATGCCGATGGGCTTTCCCCGGCACATGGGCAAGAAACGTGGGAAGTTCTTGGCGCATCAGTCCCGACATTACTCCGGAATGGCGTTCGGTGAAAAGCATCATTGCAAAGAATATGTATCTCTCGGCATACGCAGGCGGAGGACACTACAACGATATGGACATGCTCGAAATAGGGCGGGGATTGTCTCAACAGGAAGAAGAAGTGCATTTCGGAATGTGGTGCATCATGAGTTCACCTTTGATGATAGGTTGTGACCTGACTACCATCCCATCGGCTTCGCTGGAACTCTTGAAGAATCCCGAACTGATTGCTTTGAATCAAGACCCGTTGGGCTTGCAGGCATACGTGGTGCAGCACGAAGGAGAAAGCTATGTGCTGGTGAAGGACATCGAACAAGAGCGTGGCAAGGTGCGTGCGGTGGCATTGTATAATCCTTCGGATGAACCTTGTGACTTCTCCGTCCCATTGGAAGTGTTGGAACTGGGAGGGAAAGTGAATGTGCGCGACTTGGTGAAAAGGCAGGATTTGCCTGCTGTTAAGGAGATTTTGAAGAAACATCTGCCTCCCCACAGTGTCCTGTTGCTCCGCATGGAGGCGGAAAGACGTTTGGAACCTTCGCGTTACGAAGCTGAGTGGGCCTATCTGCCATGCTACAATGATTTGGCTCTTCGTCCGAAGGGAGTGCTTTATGCACCGATGGCAGAAGCTTCCGGAGGCATGAAAGTGAGTTACTTGGGAGGCCGGAAAGAGAATTATGCCGAATGGAATAAGGTGTATAGTGAACAGGGCGGACTGTATGAAATGACTGTTTTCTATGTGCCCGACAAGTATCGGAAATTGGAAGTGAAAGTAAACAATGAAAAGACGGTGTCTCTGAACAAACTGGAAGAAGGGAACGGAAAGTCTTTGGCTTCTCTCAGCATACGGGTGCACTTGAAAGCGGGTTATAACGTAGTCCGCATGGGAGCCTCTTATTGTTGGGCGCCGGACATTGATTGCTTTACGCTGAAACGGATAGGCGAGCCGGATTGATACAAGAAAAAACATAAAAAATCTATACCATGAAAACAATTTCTTTTCTTCTTTTATGCTGCCTGTCGGTAGTGGTACAGGCATCCGGCCCCATACAGGGATTGCTGGAACGTATTGACAAAGGTGCTTCGCACAAGTTCGTCATAGAACAGGTAAAGTCACCCGTCGATTTCTTTGAATTGGACCAGAAGGGCGACAAGGTAGTCGTCCGTGGAAATAGCTATGTCAGCATCGCTACGGGAGTGAACTGGTACTTGAAGTATCATGCCGGCATTCATCTGTCATGGAACGGCATGACGGCCAAACTGCCTGCCGTCTTACCGCCGGTGAAACAGCGGGAACGTCACGAAACTTCCTATCCCTATCGTTATGATCTCAACTACTGCACGTTTTCTTATTCCATGGCCTTTTGGGATTGGGCGCGTTGGGAACGGGAAATAGATTGGATGGCCTTGCACGGCATCAATCTTTCATTGGCCCTTACGGGAGCGGAAGCCGTATGGAAGAACGTACTGACGAAGTTGGGCTATACCCGTGATGAGGTCAATGACTTCGTGGCAGGACCCGGATTCACCGCCTGGTGGCTGATGAACAATCTGGAAGGTTGGGGCGGTCCGAATCCCGACAGTTGGTATGACAAGCAGGAACTGTTGCAGAAGAAGATTGTCCGCCGGATGAGAGAATACGGCATTCACCCCGTGCTGCCCGGCTATTGCGGTATGGTGCCCCACAATGCCAAAGAGAAGTTGGGACTGAACGTATCCGATCCGGGATTGTGGTGCAGCTATCGCCGTCCGGCTTTCCTCCAGCCCGAAGATGAACGCTTCGAGGAAATCTCTTCCTTATATTATAAAGAACTGACGCGCCTCTATGGCAAATCCGATTTCTATGCCATTGACCCCTTCCACGAAGGAGGAAGCACACAGGGTGTCAATCTGGACGCTGCCGGCAAGGCTGTGATGCAGGCTATGAAGCGTGCCAATCCGAAAGCGGTTTGGGTGATACAGGCCTGGCAGGCGAATCCGCGCGTGCCCATGATAGAAAACCTGACTGCCGGTGACCTGTTGGTACTCGACTTGCATAGCGAATGTCGCCCGCAATGGGGCGACCCCTCATCGGAATGGTATCGGAAAGACGGGTACGGACAACACGGTTGGCTGTACTGCATGTTGCTGAACTTTGGCGGAAACGTAGGCCTGCATGGCAAGATGGATGCCCTTATCAATGGCTTCTACGATGCCAAAGCAGATGCCCGTGCCGGTCAGACCTTGCGCGGTGTGGGTATGACTCCCGAAGGTATTGAGAATAATCCCATGATGTATGAATTGGCTATGGAATTGCCTTGGAGGGCAGAACGTTTCACTCATGGCGACTGGCTGAAGGACTATGTTCGTGCCCGTTATGGTGCAGACGATGAGGCTTTACAGCAGGCATGGCAGTTGCTGGGCAATGGCATTTACAACAGTCCGAAGGACAAGATACAGCAGGGCACTCATGAATCGGTGTTCTGTGCACGTCCGGGTCTGGATGTATATCAGGTTTCCAGTTGGTCGGAGATGAAAGACTATTATGACCCGCAGGAAGTGATGGAGGCTGCCCGTCTCATGGCATCGGTAGCCGATAACTATCGGGGTAATAACAATTTTGAATATGACTTGGTAGATGTACTCCGTCAGGCATTGGCAGAGAAAGGACGGCTGATGCAGAAAGCTGTTGCCGCTGCCTATCGGGCGGGTGACAAGGAACTCTTCAGCATGGCTTCGCAGCGTTTCCTCCGTCTGATACTGTTGCAGGATGAACTGTTGGCTACCCGTCGGGAGTTCCGTCTGGGCACTTGGACGGAAGCAGCCCGTTCGTTGGGCAATACTCTTGAAGAGAAATCCCTTTATGAATGGAATGCCCGGGTGCAGATTACCACATGGGGAAACCGCACGGCTGCCGATAGGGGCGGACTTCGTGACTATGCACATAAAGAGTGGAACGGTCTGCTGAAAGACTTCTACTATATGCGCTGGCAGACTTATTTTGATTATTTGTCCCGTACATTGGAGGGCAAACATCCGCAGGCTCCCGACTTCTATGCGTTGGAAGAACCTTGGACAAAAGGTACACAGGTCTATACTTCGCAGCCCGAAGGCGATTGTGTGGAAGTGGCTAAACGGATTGTGAAGGAGCTGTAAATGTTAATTCTATCTATCATCATTGATTGCTGAAGAGATTGTATCAATATCTCATTTGATTATTTCGCATAAATCTTTCCATTGAGAATGGAAAGATTTATGCGAAAGTTTCTATTTGTATTGGAAAGATTTGTATCTTTGCAGAAACGAATAAAAAGGAATGGCAATGATAAGCAAGGATAATCTTAGACAAGTTATTTATGAACAGCGTCAGAAAATACTTGGTAAAACAATCATTCGCAAAATAGATTCCATACTGGTAGATTGCCCGGAGGTACTTGTCATATCCGGAGTACGCCGTTGTGGTAAGTCTGTTTTGTTGCAGCAAATAAGGAATAGCAGGGAAGAACGCGACTATTATCTTAATTTTGATGATGAACGACTAATCCACTTTACCGTTGAGGACTTTCAAACATTATCGGAAGTCTTTACCGAAGATTTTGGAGTACAGAACAGTTATTATCTGGATGAGATCCAAAACATTAATGGCTGGGAGAGGTTTGTCAGCCGCCTTTATGCCGGTGGTGCAAAGGTTTTTGTTACAGGTAGCAATGCCAATTTGTTGAGTCGTGAGTTGGGGACATTTCTTACAGGACGCCATGTCACTCATACTCTTTATCCTTTTTCATACGTGGAATTCCTGAAAGCAAGAAACACGGAATTCACGCGTGATATGCTCTATACGACAACTGGTCGTGCAACGCTGTTGAGGCTGTTTCGTGAATATCTTATGGTAGGAGGTTTCCCGCAATATGTGTTCTATGGCAATGACAATTATCTTAATTCCCTATATAATGACATTATATATAAGGATGTGCTCGTAAGGAACAAACTTACCAATGAACAGCAGATAAAGGAACTGATGTATTACCTTGCAAGTAATGCAGCCCACCGTTTCACCTATAATTCATTGACCAAACAGGCGGGTATTAAGTCGGCAGAAACGGTAAAATCTTATGTCTCGTATCTCGAAAGCACCTATATAATCAGTCAGTTGAATAAGTATGATTATTCTTTGGGAGTTCAGTTGCGGAGTCCAAAGAAAGCGTACTGCATAGACAATGCCATTATAAACAAGATAGGTTTTAATGCTACGGATAACTTGGGCAGTACCCTTGAGAATGCCGTATATATAGAATTGCAGCGTCGCGGTGGTGATGTCTTTTATTATGCAGGTGACGGAGAGTGCGATTTCGTTGTCCGCAAAGGTATTAAAGTGGTTGAAGCCATACAGGTAACGGTATCTATTGATGATGTAAAGACCAGAAAACGTGAGATAGATGGTTTGGTAGAAGCAATGAAGGTATTTTCTTTGGGAGAAGGTCTTATTATAACATTTGAGAATGAGGAAGACATAACGCTCGAAGAAATAGGAGTGATACATGTTATTCCCGCATGGAAATGGATGCTACAAGTGTAAAGAACGAGGTGCATGGATGTGTAAATTAAACTGTGTCATGCTTTAGCGTTTTGCGGGTGCGTAAAATAAACTGTGTCATGCGATAATCTCGTTCAAGCTCATCGGTCG
>JAUNIV010000408.1 GCA_030523385.1 Bacteroidales bacterium
TGATATAATGAACTATGCTGTTGTATTGACAACACTTCTCGAACAAAAGAAAAAATTAGAAAAAGATTTTCCGGATTTATTGGCTCGATTCGAAGGAAGCTCATACATTAATACATAATTTATCTGCCATTAATTGGGCTTATCGCATAAAATAAAAACGGCACTATGAGATCCATAATGCCGTATCAGATTTATGGGGCTTAGACTTTATTCTTTGCATTTATCTCATCTCACAAATATCTTCCAACTTCTTTCTTTCAGACTTGCGCGGCTCCACATCAGCCGGATAACCCAACGGGATGAGTGCAACCGGATGCAAATGTTCGGGCAATGAAAGAGCCTGACGGCATAAGTCCACATCAAAATTACATACCCAGCAAGTGCCCAATCCTTGTTCGGCGGCAGCGAGGCAGATGTGTTCTGTCAGGATAGCGGCATCGATGTCGGCATGGCTCTTGCCGTCACTGGAACGCACCCAGGCGGTAGCATCGTCGGCACATACCACGATACAGACAGGAGCACCAGTCATCCAAGGGCGTGGATAGCTGCGGCAGATTGCTTCTTTGGTTTCCTTACTGCGAACGATGTACAGACGCCAAGGCTGCCTGTTGACGGCAGAAGGTGCCAATCTGGCACATTGCAATACATAGTTCAGTTTCTCTTCTTCCACCTCCTGTGAGGCGTAGTTTCTGACGGAATAACGTCTTTGGGCTAATTCTAAAAATGTCATGTGATTGTTTTTTTGATTTAAATATTAAATTCTGTATGATGATTATTCGCTTGTCAGGTATGACAAATATTTCCCGATTAATTGTTGTGGAACTATTTCACCTTTATCTACGCGCTCTGCATCCAGACGAAGGATACGCTCGCAAACTCTCTTTCCTCTGTATATGGCAGAAAGATATGATTCTTCTCCTTTTTGCGCTATACGCACATCCGAGAATTGAGACGGAATGTCTGTGGAAGTTCCATTGTAATTGATGGAATAGACCGGCCTTTTAGCTTCGGGATTGTCTATCACTAATACTTGCTTTTCCACTAAGTCTGCAATGTCGCGGTTGGCAGTGTCGCGCGAGCATTTATTTATGCCCGCCCAATTCTTTGAAGTAATCTTTGCTTCATATCCGTCAAGAAACAGGTTTAGTGTATTCTTCTGACGGTCGGTCATTACTGTTTCTGCGAAATGCATCCAAAAGAAACTTTTGCTAAGTGTCGTACTCATGGCTGCATGGGCATTATTGATGGCTTTCTGTAGAGTTTCGAGATACCATAGCAGCCATTCGGTCAGGTCTCCGTCACCACGCTGCACTCTTTCGATGATGTCATAATAATGCTTCTTGTTCCGGTTTATTTCGGAAGATATATTATAGAAACGGAAATGGCATCCGTCTGCTCTTGCAAGGAGTATGTCTGCCAATATGCGTGACAGTCTGCCATTGCCGTCTTCAAACGGATGGATGGTGACAAACCAGATGTGGGCTATGGCAGAACAGAGTATTTGCGAAATTTTGTGCGGACCATTAAACCAATGGATGAATTTCTGCATTTCTTCATCGACACGTTGGGGAGCAGGGGCAATATAATGTATTTTTTCGCGTCCGAACATGCCGGAAACGATGTATTCCTCGCCAGTTCTGTACATGCCGGCTTCTATGATGCGTCCTTCGCTTGTACCGGAAGGGAAAAAAGCGGCTTGCCATGCACAGAGCTGTTCCTTGCTCAGCGGCCTGTCGTAATGTTCTGTGGCATCAAGCATGACATTTACTACGCTGTCCACATAGTGAGATGAAGGGGTATCCTTTATATTCTTTATTCCAAGTTTTTTGGCTATGGATGAACGTACTTCGTCCGTATTGAGACGAATACCTTCAATTTCTGATGAACCTACGATGTCTGCCAACAGGTTTTCGGCTGTGGCTTTGAGTTGACTTTCAAATCCCAGTCCTTCCAAACGTCCATACAGCTTTCCTTGTGCTCTTGTCACTTCATCAAGAGGCAAAGCTATTTCGTCTTGATTCCAATAGAAATTAGTCCAATCTTCTTTCTCGTGTATATACATGATGCGGTGTTTTTAATGGTATAATGACGCATATTTTGCGGCAAAAATACGAATAAAACGACGCATGACCATGTTTAATGGTAAAAAACTTAGTGGATTCTAATTATTTATGTAAATGTCGGCTAATCCGTGCGAAGACG
>JAUNIV010000409.1 GCA_030523385.1 Bacteroidales bacterium
CATCCTTAGTCATACTGTCTAATTTCAGCCGTTCGCGGGCTTCTTCCAAACCGGGAGCTGTGGCAGTGGAGGGTATCTCCCCTGTATTCAGATAATAAATCCACTCTTCCAAAGGACTTTTGGCTACTTGATTGAAATCGTTTACCTTCAAAATATAGTATTCGGGATATAGTTGACTCACTGCATCCACTTTGAATGTCTGCCTCTGAAAGGGAGTAAGCTCAAGAAGGTCGTTGGTATGGATGCCTCGGAACTCTGTCTTTCCGTGATAGACGAAATCTTTGCCATGTCCCAAAGAGAAATAAACGATGTTGACACTATATACTTTGCGGACGTTGTCATAGCTTTCGCCCCGATTGATATATTCAGTGACCAGCTTGGACGTGCCGAACAGCATACGCTGGAAGTAGGCATACTCGTTGTTATTTTGCACTTCTATCAAAACAAGCTCGCCTTTGGAGTTCTCGGCAAGCATGTCAACGCGGTTGTATTTATCAAACTCGTCTTCTTGGTTGCTTTCGCTTTCAAGAAGTTTTTGGATAACAATCTTCTCGCCCAACAAGGTGGTGAGCAGACCTTCGAGCACGCTGAAATTTGCCTTGTTTCTGAGCAGGCGTTTCATGGCCCAGTCAAAACGGATGACCTGATTTTTATGATTCATATTCTTTTGTCCGATATATTGTTGTACGAAGATACGTAAAAAGATTCAGAGTACCAAAGACTGCAATAGAATTCCCTTCTTTTTCAAACTATTCAAATCTGATTTTGAAAGTTGGAAGCTAACCATTACCTTTGTGGCATGTAAATCTTAAATTATATATTATGAGAAAATTCACAGCAAAATTTGCATGCATGTTTGTTTGCTGCATGGTGGCGATGTCGCCTCTCCATGCACAAAACTATCAAAAGAAAGTAAAGAATGCCAAAGGCATTGAAGTGACTTACAGCTCCAGTTACAAAGGGAAAGCCCGTCCGGGCCAATTACTGATGACCGTCTCGGGCGAACAGGTAGCCTTGAAAGACATACGTCCTGAAAACGGGAAACAGGAAACAAACATCCGTCCCGAAGATAAAAGGCCGGTGACAAGTTCTTACATAGACTATGCCGCCTGCCGGGCTTATCGTTATGCCCAACTGCCCGATGGCAGCATTATTTCCGCCGCCACTCCCTTTGAATTCGACAAAGGATTTACTGAAATAGGCGAAGGGAAACATTTGGGATTGAATTGTAAGATTGTCCGCACATCCATCAACTCAAATACCATCGAAGTGTGGTACACCAATGACATACCATTCCGAGGCACTCCGCAATCCAACGTAGGCGTGCCCGATGGATTGGTACTTCGCGTGATCCGCAATGGAGACACGGTGCAGGAAGCCTCGTCTATTACTCCGCTGAAAAAAGAAATCGCTTTGTTGCCCGATACGTGGGGCGAGATGATGGATGCCGCCGACTATCAGTACACCATCAATCAGAGTGGAGTCATAACCATCCCCGTGTTCGACCAACAGACGATCTGCTTCAATGGAGCCAAATTGCCCGATACGCTCGAAGATGGTGTGCAGTATAGTGCCGGAGGCGGAAGTATTATTCTGAAAAAGGTAAAATTGCCCGACTATGTGAAAAACCGGCTTGTCTTTGCCGAAGTCGCCCAATATTCAGACGGGGATGCTTACGACCGCACCGGTTCCATCTTCTTGATTCCTACCGACAAGCAGCAGTCTTTCCTCGATGCCATACGCAGCCTGAACACTGTCCCGGCTTTCCATTCGGGAGACACGGATTATCACGGACTGGTCTCCACCCCCGAATATGATGTACCCATGGAACTGATGCGTTTCTTTACCGGCTTTGGTGTCCGTAAGTTTAATTATAATAAGGTAAAGGGACAAAACTGGGTAGACTCGGTAATTTACAAAACGGAAATTACCTCTTTGGCCGAAAAACTGGAAGGCGAAGCATGGATTGGTGCTTACATTGGAAATTGGGACGCTAAAGGACATCGCCTGTCATTAAAGTTGAAATATTATCCCGATGGCGAACACCGAGTGTATAATGCCATTCCTTTATTTAATACAGTCAATTACTTAGAGCAGGCCGGACAGCCTTATCCTATATTTATGCTCAACGATTCACTTACCGTGAAATTCACGCTGACGGAGCCTGCCCCTAATGCCCGCCTGTATTACCTTACCACC
>JAUNIV010000020.1 GCA_030523385.1 Bacteroidales bacterium
CCTTGTCCTCACCATTTGTATCATTGATAGGCTGCATTGACATGGTTGTCTTGATCAATACAGGGTAGTTATAATCAACGCCGTTTTGTGTGATGATATAACGAGGATCGGTTTGACTAAAACTTTTTATTGACTGGTCGAGGCTTGCAAGGAAATCATATTGAGGTGTCCCTTTTTCTCGGCGGAAAATAAAACTTAAAGCCTGCTTCATGGCAGAAATCATATTCGTCTTACCAGAACCATTTTTACCAATCAGCACTGTGGTTTTCTTGCCTAAGTCAAGGTCAAGGTGCTCGTAATTTCGATAGTTTCGAAGTTGTATATTCTTGATGTACATATTTTGTTTCTTTTTATCTTGTTTTTGTAAACCCGATGTTACCTTTTGAAATACAAACTTAAGAAAAATCCATTAGATTTTACGCCAATCCAATAAAAAACATCGGGACTTCGTGCAGTATTTCCGGCATTCGTCCGTTTATATATATGTAATAATCAAAACTAATCATAAATATGAAAACAAAAGAACTGTTCGGAATGCTGCTCGTGGCGTTCCTTGCTGCGATGGGGCTGGCTGCTTGTAGTGACGATGAAAAAAACGAGAAAGTATCGTTTCGCCTGGAATTACCGACCACATCTTATGAAATCATGCAAGACGGAGGAGGGACTGTCGGGCTTACCGCCCATGAAAACACCACGATTGAAGTGGATGACCCGGAACTGATACAAGCCAAATTCAACTGGGGATATTATACGGATAGCCCGATAAACGCTGCTATTATTTTGACCTCCAAAGGCAAAAAGGGCCAAACGTCTGTCTTTATCACCGACCATGAAAATGGTGAGACGGCAACGCTTAGTGTCAAGGTGGTGGACAATTACCTGCCCATAAGCATCGACGAATCCAGCCATCCGGCATTGACCGGAGATATATCCTTCTACCTTGTGCGCAACGAGCAACGCGACTGTTATTTCTTCATGCTGAACCACATGACGCATCAAGATGTTTTGGGGTGTCGCGGCACGTATGATTTCTCCCTTGAGGAAGAGGACGGAAATCTTGTTCCTTACCTTACACTGACGTATGTGTCGGATGCGGAAGGGCGGTTCACGGTTGCTTCCATTCCGCCCACGGCGCACAAGTTCAGCCTGGCAGGAAGTTCATCGGCGGTGTACGGTCTCATTTATCAGCGTTTGGGCATAGACTGGGAAGGAATAAAACCGGAGGCACGTGATTATATGGCAAACATGACGGTGATAATGAAGGAGGTCGGTACAGAATATGAAATCAGAGGAGAAATAGATAACAGTATGATACAACAAGGGGTGTTGGAATAGTCTTCACTTTTCACAGTTGATTACTTAAAGCCTTGTAATGCCTGATGTATTGCAAGGCTTTCTTATTGTCTTGCCGTTATTAATTACATTCTTTTAATTACAAAGTGTTTTGTATTTTACAAATAAAGTTTTAAAATGAAACTAAAATAGAAATATTTATATCCGTTTGATTACTTCTTTGATAATTCTTTAATCAAAATATCATTTAATAGTCTTTGTTTATGTCTTTTTGCATACCTTTGCAACCAGATGAAAGACAAAAGAAAGCGTAAGCTACAATAGATTATACAAATACTAACTTTTACGAGGTATGGATGCACTAATAGAAAGCAGAGACACAGTAAACAAATGGATGGAGAGATTCGGAGTGCGCTTCGGCGTGTACAAAAATGGGGTTTTCAATGAACAGTTATTCCCCTTCGACTCCATTCCGCGGGTAATCACGAAAGAAGACTGGAAAGATTTGGAGAGAGGACTGAAGCAGCGTGTCGATGCTTTGAATCTTTTTCTGTACGACATTTATCATGAGAAGAATATCATCAAAGACGGCGTTGTGCCTGCCGAATTTGTCTATTCTTCCAAAGGCTACTTGCCCGAATGCGAGGGCATAACTCCCGTTCACGGCATCTATTCACACATATCGGGCATCGACTTGGTGCAGGCAAAGGATGGCAGTTGGTTTATCTTGGAAGACAACCTGCGCATTCCTTCGGGAGCGTCTTATCCCATGATAGCCCGAACCATCACCCGCAAGGTGTCTCCGCAAACCTTCCAGGCTCATGCGGTGGCCGATAACCGCAACTACAGCGAACTGCTGAAAGAGATGATGGACTATATGAACGACGGCCGGGGCATATCGGTCATCCTTACTCCCGGACGCTACAATTCCGCTTTCTTCGAACATTCTTATCTGGCAGAAAAGACCGGAGCCACATTGGCTTTCCCCGGCGACCTGATAGTGGAGAACGACAGCGTCTATTACATGGGGCTTTATAAGGAAAAGCAGCGTGTGGGTAGCATCTACCGCCGGGTGAGCGATGAATATCTGGATCCGTTGGCTTTTGAACCCACTTCGTTGTTGGGTGTGCCCAATCTGATGCAGGCATACCGGAAGGGCAATGTGGCCATTATCAATGCGCCGGGCAACGGTGTGGCCGATGACAAGGGCATTTATTACTTCGTGCCCAAGATGGTGGAATACTATCTGCACGAAACTCCCATCTTGCACAACGCACCTACGTATCTTCCTTATTATAAAGAAGATTATACATACATTTTGGATAATATAGCGAAGTTGGTAATAAAGGACGTGAGCGAAGCGGGCGGATACGGAGTGGTATTCGGCCGTGACCTCACTCCGGAGAAACTGGATGAACTGAAACAACTCATCGTGTCGGAACCGCGCCGCTGGATAGCTCAGGAAGTGATAGACTTCAGAGACCTGGAGATTCTGGAAGGAAACGAACGGGTGGAACGGAAAGCCGACCTCCGCGCTTTCGTCATAGCCGGAAAGGAAACCAAAGTGTGGAAGAGCGGACTTACGCGCTTCTCGCGCAATCCGAATTCCTTCGTGGTAAACTCCTCGCAAGGCGGCGGATTCAAGGATACGTGGGTCATGGAATAAGAACAATTACAACTACAAGATACAATTATGATGATGTGTTATGCTATTTCAGCAACCAAAGCCAACCGCCTGTATTGGTTGGGCAGATATACCGAAAGGGTATATATCAGTCTGCATTTATTGCGCCGTTATTATGACAAGATGATTGACGGCCACCCCGGAGAATACGAGGAATATTACCGGAAATTGGACACTAACAACCCTTATCCCGACGAAGACAGCTTCCGGATGGGCTACATGTATGATGAGAAGAATCCCTGTTCGCTGCTGTCCGGACTGATAGCTGCCAATGACAATGCCATTGTGCTCCGCGAGGAAATCATGAGCGAAACCCTGTCCTACATACAGCTTTCGTTGTGCCATATCCGCGAGTCGGCCGAAAAGGGAGACCCTAACATAACGGATTTGCAGCCGGTCACCGATTACCTGCTGGCTTTTTGGGGCTCGATAGACGAAAGGGTGTTCGATGAGCGCATCCGCAACTTCCTGAAGATAGGAAAACTGGTGGAGAACATTGACATGCATATCCGTTTCGATTATCCTTTCTACCGCATACAGGAGGCATACGACTGCCTGAAGAACTGTGCGGAGGAGGAAGACGGCATCTTCGACCAGATGATTCTGAAACACTTGGACGAGTTGCTGGACGATGACCTCTATAACGATCCGGAACCGGACTATAAGGCAAAAGTTCTGAAGTATATCAATCACCTTGTCTTGCTTTAAGGACATGGGGCAACCGGCAGAAAGAAATGAAAAAATACTTATACAACTACCAGACCATCATACGTTTCGACTCTCCCGTCGTCCGGCATTTCTTCCGTTTGCGGTGCATGCCTTGCGTGAATGCCTGCCAGCAGGCCGGCAAGCGGGAATTGTTTCTCCATCCGTCGGATTACCTCACTTATGGTGCCGATGCGTGGGGAAACCCGATACAGTATGGAAGCCGGATGGAAGCCCACGATGCTTTCGTCTTTGTGAGCAGCGGAGAAGCCCGGCTGGCTCCTTACCGCATTCCTGCCGGAGCAGCCGAAGATGTTTTCAAAGTGCCGTCCGCACTCACCATGCTTTCTCCTTCGATGGAGCTTTTCATGACCGATGCAGCCAACGGGTGCACTCCGCTGGAGCGTGCCTTGAATCTCTCGCGCAAAGTCTATGAGTATATGCGTTACACGCCGGGCAGCACGCAGGCAGACACCACGGCCATGCAGGCATTCAGCGGGCGGCAAGGTGTGTGTCAGGATTATGCCCACATACTGATAGCCCTCTGTCGTGCGCAAGGCATCGCAGCACGCTATGTGAACGGATTCATGCAAGGCGTGGGGCTGACCCATGCGTGGGTGGAGGTGTTTGATGGCGAGGCATGGAGGGGAGTGGATCCCACAAACAACCAATTGATAGAATACGGATACATCAAGCTGGCCCACGGACGCGATGCGTCAGACTGCCCGGTGAACAGGGGAGTCTTTACGGGAGTGGCCGCACAGCAGGTGGAGATTCGTGTAATAGTAGAAGAAATATGATAAAGACTGTTGTTTCTACCGCTCTTCCCATAGACGAGCGGCTGTTGATAAAAAAGAATGTATGGAGCCACGGTATGGGGAACAAGCGCATCTGCATCGTCACCGGTACGCACGGCGATGAACTCGAAGGCCAATACGTATGTTTCCGCCTGAACCGGATTATTCAGGAAAATCTGGAGAAGCTGGACGGCACGGTGGAGATTTATCCGGCACTGAACCCGTTGGGCATTGACTCCATCACGCGCGGCATTCCCAACTTCGATTTGGACATGAACCGCATCTTTCCGGGCGATCCCGAAGGGGCGATGGCCGAACATGCCGTGTACACCATCCTGCAAGACCTGAAAGGGGCGGACATGGTGATAGATATTCACTCCAGCAATATCTTTCTGCGCGAGATACCGCAGGTGCGCATCAACATCCATACGGCGGACAAGTTGGTGCCATACGCCCGCCTGCTCAACATTGATTTCATTTGGGTGCACGAGGCTGCTACCGTGTTGGAGGCAACGCTGGCTCATTCTCTGAACAGCTTGGACACTCCTACGCTGGTGGTGGAGATGGGAGTGGGGATGCGCGTGAACCACGGCTACGGCAACCGGTTAGTGATGGGTATACTTAACCTGATGCACGAAATGGGTATATGGAGTGAAGCTCCCGAACCCCATCTTATCAGCAAGCCCGTCGTGTCGGTGGCCGATGAAGTCAGCTTCATCAATGCCGAAGCCTCCGGTGTGTTCCTGACCGAAACGCGCAACAACATCATCGTGGAGGAAGGGGAGGAGATAGGAAACATCGTCAGTCCGCTCACCGGCGAAGTGCTCCAGCAAGTCACTGCCACCACCCACGGACTGCTCTTCACACTCCGTGCCTATCCGGTGGTTTACAAAGGTTCGTTGTTGGCACGCATCCATCATCTATAAAACAGCATATTCATGAAAAGAGAAATCATATTCAGCATGGAATCTCCGTTTCGCGATACGTTTCGCATTCAGGGATTCCGATTTGGCAGCGGGAAGAAAAGTCTTGCCATAGTGGGTGCCATGCGTGGTGATGAAATACAGCAACAATACATCTGCTCGCAGGTAGTGAGGCAGTTGGCCATACTGGAAAGCAAAGGCCGTCTGCTGCCCGGACACGAGATATTGGTCATACCTTCGGCCAATCCGTTTTCCATGAACATAGAGAAACGCTTTTGGGCGATGGACAATACGGACATCAACCGCATGTTTCCGGGTTATGACCAGGGAGAGACCACGCAGCGCATAGCGGCTGCCCTTTTTACTGCCATACAGGGTTATACGTATGGTGTGCAGATGGCCAGTTTCTACATCCCGGGCGATTTCATTCCACACGTCCGCATGATACAGACGGGATATGAGGACACCGAAACGGCAGGGCTGTTCGGCTTGCCCTATATCTGCCTGCGCAAGCCGTTGCCTTTTGACACCACGCTGCTGAACTACAACTGGCAGATATGGGAAACAAAGGCATATTCCATATACGGCGGACAGAACAATCAGGTAGAAGGCAGTACTGCCTCAGACATCATAAGCACGTTGATGCGCTTCATGCAGCGCACAGGCATCATCCGCTATTCCACCTCCATGCTTCCTGACTATAATTCGCAGATAATGAACGAGTCGGACCTGATAACGGTCAAAGCTCCCGTGGCGGGTATTCTGAAAAAAATGAAGACGGCACGCGACGAGGTGAGGAAAGGCGAAATAATGGCAGTCATTACAGACCCCTACGTGGGCGAGGTGATAGCGGAAATCCGTGCACCGGAGGATGGTATCATCTTCTTTGCGCATAACAAGCCGTTGGCTTTGCAGAATACACCTTTATTTAAAGTATTTGAAGTGTGAGGTTAATTGTCTATTAATTGTCATGCTAATAGGTGACGAAATTTTGCTTCATATAAAAAGCCCGCTCATAAAAACGAACGGGCTTTTTATATGAAGCAAAATAAGTTGATTACTTAGCTACCTTTTCCAATCTCTTCATGATAGAGAACATGAACAGAGCCGAAATCAAGCAGAGCACGATAAATACGGCCCATACCTGCCACAACGGAAGTGAAGTACCCCAAAGCTGTGAACCTACGGCTGTAAGCATGTTACCGATAGCAGTAGCCACAAACCAGCCACCCATCATCATACCCTTGTATTTGGGAGGAGCTACCTTCGATACGAAAGAGATACCCATAGGAGACAGCAGCAGCTCACCAAACGTAAGTACTAAGTAAGTAGAGATAAGCCAGTTGGGCGATACGAATGTAGCTGTTCCGGCTTCAGTGGCAATAGCCTGTTCGCCTGAGCTGGGCAAACCCAATGAGCCGACAGCCATGATCAGGAATCCGGCAGCAGCCACCATCATACCCAAAGCAATCTTGCGCGGAGCAGAAGGTTCCTTGCCTTTCTTAGCCAACGAGCTGAACAGAAGGATGGAGAACGGAGTCAGTGCCACAACGAAGCAGGGATTGAAGTGCTGGAAGATAGGAGCAGCCACAGCTGTAGATTCGGGCAATGCACCGTATTTGTAAACCAGCCCACCGATGGAGGCCAAAATAACCAAAGCCGAAATCACCTTGCCCTTGCTTGTCTTGCTTTGTACCAATGAGAAGAGAGCATAGATGATGAAGATACACAGTGTGAGGTTAATCACATCGAAAGCCATACTCTGCAAGCCGCTGGAACTCTTGGCAGTAAACTCATCGGCAAACAGCGTCAGCGTCAGACCATTCTGATGGAAAGCCATCCAGAAGAAAATAACCACGGCAAACACTAAACAGAGAGCGATGATGCGTTCCTTCGTCTCGGCTGCCGAAATTTCTTCGCCAGCACTCTGTGTAGTCTTACCTGCTGCCTTGGCATCCTTTGTTGAGCCTTCTACGTGGCGGAAGGTAGAACGGAAAGCATAATAAATGATGATAGAAAGAATCAATGACACGCAAGCCACGCCGAAAGCAAAGTGGTATGAATCACCTTCGCCCATGCCCAATGACTGCTGGGCGTAATCCATGATCTTCACGGCTGCCGTAGGGGCAAACATGGCACCGATGTTGATGGCCATATAGAAGATAGAGAAAGCGGAGTCGCGCTTGGCGGCATACTGCGGATTGTCATACAGATTACCCACCATTACCTGCAAGTTACCCTTAAACAGGCCCGTTCCACAGCTGATGAGCAGCAACGCACCACCCATGCAGGCTATGGCTGCCGTACCGGCACCCAACGGCAAAGAAAGGAACAAATATCCCAAAAACATGATAATGATACCGATGGTAACCATCTTTCCGTAACCGAAACGGTCGGCCATGATACCACCCACGAAGGGAAGAAAATAAACAAGTGCCAAGAAAGCGCCGTAAATGGAGCCTGCCACTTCGGGCGAGAATCCAAAGTTCGCTTTCAGGAACAAAACGAATACGGCGAGCATGGTGTAGTAACCAAAGCGTTCGCCCGTATTGGCAAGTGCCAATGCAAATAAGCCTTTAGGCTGTCCTTCAAACATAATTGATAAAGATTTTAATTTAAAGTTAGTATTGATTTTTTGCAAAGATATAACTTTTAAACAATCTAAAAAAAAAAGAGCCGCAAATGTGGCTCTTTTTCCTATTTTTATTCATTAAACAGGGGGCAAACCGTGGCTTTCGTTTCCCTTACAAGGTCTGTGGGGGCTATTCTCAGTTGCAGCCCCCGGATGCCTGCACTGATGTATATATAAGGAAAGGCAGTGCAGGTGTCGTGTATGTAAGTGGGGAAATGTTTCTTCATGCCGATGGGCGAACAGCCGCCACGTATGTAGCCCGTGAGCGGCAGCAGCTCTTTCATGGGGATGAGGTCGCACTTCTTGTTGCCCGATACCTTGGCTGCCATCTTCAAGTCCACTTCGTGCTCACCGGGAATGACGCAGACAAAATGTCCCGACTTGTCACCGTGCAGCACGAGTGTCTTAAACACTTGGTCTATGTTCTCACCCAGACTGGCGGCCACATGAATGGCGCTCAAATCGTTTTCATCCACTTCGTAGGGAATCAGTTCGTAGGGCACTTTGGCTTTATCAAGCAGACGTGCCACATTGGTTTTAGCTATTTTCTCTTTCATTTCAGTTCTTCTTTTATAAATGCCGGCGTATATCCTTTCGGGCTTTGGGTCACTTCTTCGGGCGTACCTGCAGAGAGCAATTCTCCTCCGCCGCGTCCTCCTTCGGGACCCATGTCTATGATATGGTCGGCCAGCTTGATGACGTCTAAGTTGTGTTCGATGACGATGACCGTGTTACCTTTGTCCACCAGTTTGTTCAGCACATTCATCAGCACACGTATGTCTTCAAAGTGCAGTCCCGTGGTAGGCTCGTCAAGGATGTAGAGGGTCTTGCCCGTATCCCGTTTGGAAAGTTCCGTGCCCAACTTCACGCGCTGGCTCTCTCCGCCCGACAAGGTGGTGGAAGGCTGACCTAACTTGATGTAGCCCAATCCCACTTCTTGCAGAATCTTTATCTTGTTGAGTATCTGAGGTACGCTGTCGAAGAACTCCACGGCACGGTTGATGGTCATATCGAGCACATCGGCTATGGACTTTCCCTTGTAGCGCACTTCCAGTGTCTCGCGGTTGTAGCGTTTGCCGTGGCACACCTCGCAGGGCACCAGCACATCAGGCAAGAAATTCATCTCGATGGTCTTGTAGCCGTTTCCCCCGCAGGCTTCGCAACGTCCTCCCGCCACATTGAAGGAGAAACGTCCCGGCTTGTAGCCGCGTATCTTGGCTTCGGGCAATCCTACGAAGAGGTTGCGTATGTCCGAAAATACGCCCGTATAAGTAGCTGGATTGGAGCGCGGCGTGCGTCCCAACGGCGACTGATCCACATTTACCACCTTGTCTATATATTCCAGTCCCTCGATGCTGTCATACGGCAGAGGGTCTTGCAGAGAGCGGTAAAAGTGTTGGGAGAGGATGGGCTGCAAGGTGTCGTTGATAAGTGTGGACTTGCCACTGCCCGACACCCCCGTGACGCAAATCAGCTTGCCTAAGGGGAACTCCACATCCACCTTTTTCAGGTTATTGCCCCGTGCGCCTTTCAGCCACAAGGACTTTCCGTTGCCCGCACGCCTTTGGGCAGGCACTTCTATCTTCATCTTTCCGTTCAGGTATTGCGAGGTGAGCGTGTCGGTGCGGAGCATTTCTTTAGGTGTTCCTTCGAACACCACCTCTCCGCCCAACCTTCCTGCCTTCGGTCCCATATCCACCACGTAATCGGCTGCCAGCATCATGTCCTTGTCGTGTTCCACCACGATGACGGAGTTGCCAGTATCGCGAAGTTTCTTCAGGGAGTTGATGAGCCGCAAGTTGTCACGCTGGTGCAATCCGATGCTCGGCTCGTCCAGTATGTAGAGCACATTCACCAACTGCGAGCCGATTTGTGTAGCCAACCGGATGCGCTGGCTTTCTCCGCCCGACAATGACACCGAAGCCCGGTTGAGCGACAGATAATCCAGACCTACGTCCAACAGGAACCGCAAGCGAGTACGTATTTCCTTCAGAATCTCGGCAGCTATCTTGCGTTGCTTGTCTTCCATGAACTCCTCCACGTGCTCCAACCAGTCATAGAGTTCACTGATGTCCATACTGGCCAACTCATAGATGTTCTTGTCGTGGATGCGGAAATGCAGTGCCTCTCGGTTCAGCCGTGCCCCTTTGCAGTCGGGGCATACATCAGTCTTGGCAAACTGTTCTGCCCATTTCTGTGCTGTGGCAGAGGCATCCCGCTCCTGCATCATCTGAATGTATTTCACGATGCCTTCGTACTGCACAAAGTAGTCGGAAGAAGTATGCACTAAACTGCCTTTTATCTTGATGCGCTCGTCCGAACCATAGAGTATATCGTTAATGACTTCTTCGGTCATCTCGGCCACGGGAGTATTCATGGTAAACTCGTACTTTTCCAGCAAAGCTTCTATCTGCCAGAATATCATGGCATTCTTGTATTTACCCAACGGTGCGATGGCTCCTTCGCGGATAGACAAAGAGCGGTCGGGTATCACCTTGTCCACATCAATGAGGTTCACATATCCCAACCCCTTGCAACGCGGGCAGGCTCCTTGCGGAGAGTTGAACGAAAAGTTATGGGGAGCAGGCTCCTTGTAAGAAAGCCCCGTGACGGGACACATCAGCCGCTTGCTGTAGTGGCGCACCGTCTTTGCCTCCACATCGTAAATCATAATCAGCCCTTCGCCCTGCTGCATGGCGGTGGCCACACTCTGCTTCAGCCGCTTGTCGTCCTTGTCGGTCACAGCCAGCTTGTCTATCACCACCTCTATGTCGTGGTTCTTGTAGCGGTCCAGCTTCATGCCGTGCACTATCTCGCGTATCTCTCCATCCACCCTCACATAGAGGTAACCCTTCTTTCTTACCTGCTCAAACAGCTCCTTGTAATGTCCCTTTCGGGTGCGCACCAAAGGTGCCAGCATGAATATCTTCCTGCCCGCGTAATCCCTGTGTATAAGCTCTATCACCTGCTCTTCGGTATATTTTACCATCTTCTCGCCCGACAGGTAGGAATAGGCCGTGCCGGCACGCGCATAGAGCAAGCGCAGATAGTCATAGACTTCGGTGGTGGTGCCCACGGTGGAACGCGGGTTCTTGTTCGTCGTCTTCTGTTCGATGGAAATGACCGGACTCAGCCCCGTAATCTTATCTACGTCAGGACGCTCCATGCCTCCCAAAAAGTTGCGGGCGTAGGCCGAGAATGTCTCTATGTACCTGCGCTGCCCTTCGGCAAAGATGGTATCGAAAGCCAATGAAGACTTGCCGCTTCCGCTCAATCCGGTAATTACCGCCAGGCTGTTGCGCGGAATCTCCACGTCTATATCTTTTAAGTTGTGCACGCGTGCGCCATACACATTAATCAATTCTTTTTCTTCTGCCATATTACTTTTATGCACTACGTAATCTTTGCAAAATTAATGTTTCCCGACGAAATAATTAATTAAAATGCCTAATAATATTTTCTATTCCCTGCTATATAATGTGAATAAAAAAGTTTTTTGTACTTTTGCCCCTCGATAATAATATACAACCCATGAAATTCATTCGGACATTATACCTGATGGCAGCCCTGTCTGCCGCAAGCATCGGAGCGATGGCACAGACCCAATCATCCGGTTACTTTCTGCACACTATTACCAAAGGGCAGAGCCTGTATTCCATATCCAGCATGTACAACGTGAGCACTGCCGACATCATCAAGTTGAACCCGGGCAGCGAAAACAAGATAAAGGCAGGCGAGACGCTGAAGATTCCCCAAAAAGGAAACGGAACCTCCCAACCTACCTTCCACACCATACAGGCCGGCGAGACACTCTACAAGCTGACGCAACGCTATGGGGTAAGTTCCCTGCGCATCTGCCAGGCCAACCCGGGACTGAGCGCATCCAACTTCCGCATCGGACAGGTCATCGTCATCCCGACTAAAGTGAGCAGCGAAGAAGACATCATCAACGAAATAACTTCGGATGCTGCCAATACCGCACCCGCCGAACCGCTGAAGCCCAAATGCAAGGACATGCACAAGGTGGAGAAAAAGGAGACCATCTACAGCATCAGCCGCATGTATGGCATCACGGAAGCCGAACTGATAGCGGCCAATCCCGAACTGCGCACCGAAAAGCTGAAGAGAGGAAAGTTCCTCTGCATTCCTTACCCCAAAGGTACACAGGCCGATGCACCCAAAGAGACTGCCCAACCGATACCTACCGACGACCAGCTCTTCGACGAGAGCAAGAAAGATCGGCGGAAGATTTCGACCATCAAGGCAGCCGTGTTGCTTCCGTTCCAGACCGACGGCGGCGGCAACCGCGACGAACAGACGCGCATGGTGGAATACTACGAAGGTTTCCTGATGGCCGTGGATAGCCTGAAGACGAGAGGAGTCTCCATAGACCTCTACACGTATGACACCCGCACGGATGCCGCATCCATGCGCAACATACTGGCGAAAAGCGAGATGAAGAACATGGACATCATCTTCGGCCCCGTACACTCCGAACAGATAACCCTGGCGGCTGCATTTGCCAAAGAGAACAACATACGACTGGTCGTTCCGTTCAGTTCAAAAGGCAACGAGGTGTTCAGCAATCCTGCCATCTATCAGATAAACACGCCTCAGTCTTACCTCTATTCCGAAGTGTATGAGCACTTCATCCGCAAGTTTACCAATACCAATGTCATCTTCCTCGATGCACTGGACGGCAACAAGGACAAGGCTGATTTTATCAAAGGCTTGCAAGACGAACTGTCGGCCAAACGGATTCCTTTCGCCACCCTGCAGGGCGATAACATCATCCCCGAAACACTGAAAGAAGCCATGGACCCGACAAAGGATAATGTATTCATCCCCACTTCGGGCACCAACGTGGCACTCATCAAGCTGTTGCCGCAACTCATTGTCACCTCGCGCGACAATCCGGACTACCGCCTGCAACTGTTCGGCTATCCGGAATGGCAGACCTACACCAACGACCACTTGGCCAGCTTCTACGAACTGGATACGTATTTCTATTCTTCGTTCTATACCAACAACCTCTTCCCCGAAGCTGTCAAGTTTTCGGCCGACTTCCGCCGGTGGTATAGCAAGGATATGATCAACTCGTTCCCCAAATACGGCATGTTGGGCTTCGACACGGGCTACTTCTTCCTGAAAGGACTGTCGCAATATGGCAGCAACTTAGAGGACAAGTTGGACAAAATATCCGTCACCCCCATACAGACGGGATTCAAATTCGAGCGTGTGAACAACTGGGGAGGTTTCATCAACCGCAAAGTGTTCTTCGTTCACTTCACCAAAGATTTTGAACTGATTAAACTGGATTTTGAATGACAACGATAAAGAACTGTAAACACATCTGCCTGCTCGTACTGGCACTGCTCCTTGCCCTGCCGGCTGCCGCCCAATTAGGAGAAGAACGCCACAACTTAGCCATTGGAGTGAACGGTGGCGTAAACCTGAGCAGCGTCAGTTTCCAGCCCCGCATCAAGGAGAACACGCTAAAGGCTGCCTCGATGGGTATAACCATGAGATACATGTCCGAAAAGTATTTCAACATGATGTGCGGTGTACAGATGGAGCTGAACTACTCGCAGCGCGGATGGGAAGAGAACATAGAAGACGGTTCGGAGAATACATACAACCGCGTCATGAACTATGTGGAAGTACCCTTCATGGCACACTTGGCCTTCGGTAAAGACGCGCTGAACCGTGGCGTGAAGTTCTTCGTCAACTTAGGTCCGCAGTTTGCCATGTTCCTGAGCGACAAGGAAAACATGAGTGATAATTGGGATACTTCCGCACGTCCCGGAGGTGTGACGGAGCAATATGGCAAGGCAGTGGAGACGAAGTTTGACTACGGCATCGTGGGCGGTGCAGGACTGGAGCTGAGCACCGGCATAGGCCATTTCCTCTTAGAAGGAAGATACTACTTCGGCTTGGCCGACTTCTACAAGAACAGCAAGAAAGATTATTTCGAGCGGTCCGCCCATTCCTATATAGGCATCCGGCTGAGTTATCTGATTGACCTGATTAAATAAGGGGATAACGGCTGCTCCAAATATTTATCATGAAACCACGCGGAAGATAACTATCCTATCGGTGTAAGATAGTTATCTTATC
>JAUNIV010000021.1:0-8634 GCA_030523385.1 Bacteroidales bacterium
TGTCTGTCACCAGCAGGCTGCTGTCCACTGTGTTCAGCAAGGTCTCGTAGTAGCGATATCGTTCTTCTTTTTCTGACAGGCGAGTTCGGAAATCGGCTATCACCTCATTGATTTCTTGTGCCAGACGCTGCTCGGCACGGGTCTTGCGGTGAGAAGAAAAGCTGAGCGAGAAATCGGAATGACGGATGCCTTCTATCATACGGACCATCATGCGGGCTGTCTCGTTCTGACGATAGCACACATGTGCGATAATGCCTGCCACGAAAAGCAACGAGAACAACAGGCAGAAATAGAGTGCATGCCGATAGAACAGGACGGCACTCGCGGAAACGGCGCACAACAAAAGCATCAGCACCACCATGCGTAATGTCTGCCACCGGTTCATAGTCCCAACTTTTCGAGTTTGCGATAAAGGGCATAGCGCGTAATGCCCAAATATTCAGCCGCCCGGCTCAGGTTGCCTTCACTCCGCCTCATGGCGCGTTCTATGGCGTTCCGTTCCAACTGTTCCAGGTTCAGCGTCTCGTCGGCATCTGCTTTCCGTTCGGGTTGGGGCTGTAGCATGAAGTCGGCAGGCTTCAGCAGGGAGGCATCGGAAAGGATGACGGCACGCTCTATGGCGTGTTGCAGCTCGCGCACATTGCCGGGCCAGTGGTAGCGCATCAGTTTCTGTCGGGCTTCCCGGCTCAGTCCGTTTATCTCTTTCTTATACTTGTGGGCATAGCGTTTCAGGAAGTGGTCGGCCAGCAAGAGCACGTCTTCTCCCCTCTCGCGCAACGGCGGGATGTGTATCTCGATGGTGTTGATTCGGTAAAGCAAATCCTGGCGGAAATTCCCCTCCTCCACCAACCGGTGAATATCCACATTCGTGGCACTGATGAGGCGCACGTCTATGGGGATGGCTTCCGTAGCCCCTAAGCGGGAAATCTGCCGCTTCTCTATGGCGGTGAGCAACTTGGACTGCATTGGCAGAGGGAGATTGCCTATCTCGTCTAAGAAAAGCGTGCCGCCCGAAGCCATCTCCATGCGTCCTGCCTTGGCACGGCGGGCATCGGTGAAGGCTCCTTTCTCGTAGCCGAAGAGTTCGCTCTCGAAAAGCGTATCGGGGATGCTGCCCAAATCGATGGTGACGAGCGGACACTCGCGGCGCGGCGAGAAGTAACGGAGCGAACGCGCCACCAGGTCTTTGCCTGTACCGTTCTCTCCCAATATCAAGATGTTGGCATCGGTGTCAGAGAGCTTCCGGATGGTGTCGGTCACTTGCTGCATGGCAGGCGAACGGCCTATCATCTGCGGCATGTCTTCGTCTTGCGCGCTCAGTGCCACCACCTGTTCTTTCAGCAGTTTCACTTCGCGGCGTGAGTCGCGAAGCTTGATGGCCGAAGAGAGCGTAGCGAGCAGCTTCTCCTTCTCCCACGGTTTGGGGATGAAGTCGGTGGCGCCTGCCTTGATGGCCCGCACCGCCTTGTCCGTATCGGCGTATGCCGTCATGAAGAGCACTACGGCCTGTGCATCTATTTTCAGAATCTGCTCCAGACACTCAAAACCTTCTTGTCCGCTGATGGCATCGCGACGGAAGTTCATGTCGAGCAACACGACATCGGGGCGGAAGGTGGTCATGAAGTGTTCGATGCGCGAAGGCTGGGTAGTTACCTTCACTTTCTCCACGTAAGGCTCCAGCAAGAGGTTGAGCGCAAAAAGCACATCCTCGTTATCGTCTATAATCAGTATTTTTCCTTTGGTTTCCATAAACATGACATTGCTATACGGTGACAAAGATACGGTTTTTCCACTTGTGCTGTATGTGCGAATGCGCACTATTTTTGTGCGGAAACGCACAATACCCGCTTCTATCAAACAATCATCAATACATTGTAATACAAACACTTAAAAGAATGGCACGATTTTTGATTATCTGTTTTCAAACGATATAGAGAAAGAATATGAAAAGACACCGGACTTTACTGCCCATAGCCTGCCTCCTGTGGTTGCTGCACGCGAATACAGCCACCGCACAGCAGGAAACGCTGACGCTCACGCTGAGCCAGGCCATCGAAATGGCACAGGAGAACTCGCCCGAAGCCAAAGCGGCACGCCACACCTATCGTGCTTCTTATTGGAACTACCGTTTCTTCCGGGCCAACTACCTGCCTTCGGTCACGCTCAGTTCGGCACCTGCCCTAAACAGACAGATAAACAAGATTACGCAGCCCGACGGCACCACGCAGTTCATCAAGCAAAACCAACTGAGCACCGACCTCACACTGAAGATAAACCAGAATGTATGGTTCACGGGCGGAAGCCTTTTCGTGCAGACGGGAAGCCAGCGCATAGACGAATTTGAAAGCCACGCAACAGCCTACAACACACAACCCATCATGGTAGGCTACGAACAGGCACTCTTCGGCTACAACTCACTGAAGTGGGACCGCCGCATAGAACCATTGCGTTACCGCGAGGCACGCAAGGCATACGCCGAAGCCTTGGAACTGGTAGCCTCGCAAGCCAGCACGCTGTTCTTCAACCTGGCCACAGCACAAACCAATCTCGATATAGCCTCATCCAACTATGCCTCGGCCGACACCTTATACCGATATGCCGAAGGCCGGTACAACATTGGCACCATTACCGAAAACGAGATGCTGCAACTGGAGATAAACAAACTGACCGAAGAAACCAACATGATGAATGCCCACATAGAGGTGGAGGACCGGATGCAGACCTTGCGCTCTTTCTTGGGTATCAACCGCGAAGTCATTTTGCGCGTATTGCCTCAAGACAGCATTCCCCGTTTTGAAATTCCCTTGCAGGAAGCCTTGCAGATGGCCGTCGAGAACAGTCCCGACCCCGACACTTACCGTCGCCGCCAACTGGAAAGCCGCAGCGCACTGGCATCGGCCAAAGCCAATGCAGGACTGAAGGCCGACCTGTATGTGCAGTTCGGCCTGTCGCAGACTGCCGAACGATTGGGCGATTCGTATCGCGACCCCATGAACCAGCAGTATGCCAGCATCACCCTCTCGCTGCCCATCCTGGACTGGGGACGCGGAAAGGGACGCATCCGTGTGGCCAAATCGAACGTAGATTTGGTGGATACGCAGGCCGAACAGGGTATCAAAGATTTCGAGTTGAACGTATGCAAGATGGTGCGCCAGTTCAACCTGCAAGCCTATCGGGTGGAAGTGGCGGCACGCACCGACCGCACCGCCGAACGCCGCTACGAGGTGGCACGCCGGCTCTACATATTGGGCAAATCGACCATACTGGACCTCAATGCTTCCATCACGGAGAAAGACACCGCACGGCGCAATTACATCAGCGCATTGCAGACCTACTGGAGCCTGTATTACGGACTGCGAAGCATGACGGGATATGACTTTGAACAGCGATGCCCCATCCCCGAAGCATTGCCCGAAATATAAACGAAGAAATAAAAGCACAAAGATATGGACATAAAAATAGAAAAGAAACCCTGGTACATCCGTTACCGTTATCACCTGTTGGGAGGCGCATGTTTCGCTGCTTTCCTGATTTACGTCATCAGTCTGTCATTGGGGCCGCGCAAACTGCGCATCGAGGCAGACAACATCCGCATAGCCGAAGTAAAGGATGACAAGTTTATGGAATATGTAGATGTGGAGGGACTTGTACAGCCCATCCTTACCATCAAGGTCAATACCCGCGAGGCCGGCAGCGTGGAGCGCATCGTGGGCGAAGAAGGTACACTTATGAAGCAGGGAGACACCATACTTGTCTTGACCAATCCGGACCTGATACGTTCCATCGAAGACCAACGCGACGAGTGGGAGAAACAGCGCATCAGTTACCGCGAGAAGGAGATAGAAATGGAGCAAAAGAGCCTCACCCTGAAACAACAGACCTTACAGGCACAATACGAGATGCAGCGGCTCACGAAAAGTTTCGGACTGGACCGCGAAGAATATAACATGGGCATCAAAAGCCGTGCACAGCTGCAAGTGGCACAAGACGAGTATGAATATAAGTTGAAGAATACCGAACTGCAAATGGAGAGTCTGCGGCAAGATTCGGCCATGACCTTGATACGCCGTGAACTGCTGGCAGGCGACCTGGAACGTGAAAGCAAGAAGTTGCGCCGTGCCGAAGAACGGCTGGAAGGGCTGGTGGTACGTGCTCCCATCGGCGGGCAACTGAGCTTTGTGAAGGTGACTCCCGGCCAGCAAGTGGCCTCGGGTGAGAGCATTGCCGAAATAAAAGTATTGGACCAGTACAAGATACACACCGCACTGAGCGAATACTACATAGACCGCATCACGACCGGACTGCCCGCCACGGTGAACTATCAGGGACGTCGCTACCCGTTGCGCATCACTAAGGTAGTGCCCGAAGTGAAAGAACGTATGTTTGACGTAGATTTGGTTTTCACCGAACAGATGCCTGAGAATGTGCGCGTGGGAAAGAGTTTCCGCGTACAGATAGAGTTGGGGCAACCGGAGCAGGCACTTGTCATTCCGCGTGGCAATTTCTACCAAAACACAGGTGGGCAATGGATATATAAGGTAAACGCTTCGCGCACCCGTGCCGTGAAAGTGCCTATCACCATCGGACGGCAAAATCCGCAACAATATGAAATCACGGAAGGTTTGCAGCCCGGCGATTTGGTGGTTGTCACCGGATATGATACCTTTGGCGATGCAGAAGAACTGGTGATAAAATGAAGAATTAATAATGAAGAAATTTTGAGTTATGAAAGTATTTAAATATGCCATGCGTTTTCTGATGCGCGCACGATCCTATACATTAATCAATTTGCTTGGACTGGCTTTCAGTCTGGCCTGTTGCATCATTCTGATGAGATACATACACCGCGAACTGACAGTGGACACACACTGTGTGGATCGCAACCACACGTATTGCATCGATATAAATATGGAGGGTAGCCGGGCATTGGGTGGAATAGAACCAAAGTCATACACGTATGACACGGTAAACATAGACACCCGATCCATAGAGACCATGACCAGCTACATTCCATTGGAAAAGGACTATGTAATGATAGACGAACATCGCTTTCCGGCCCGTTGTCTGGTGACAGACAGTGTGTTCTTCCAGATTTTCCATTATCCTCTACTGCAAGGACGCAATTCTCTGCAAGCTCCCCAATCGGCATTGCTTACCGAAGAGTTCGCACGCCGGATATTCGGAAAAGAGAATCCGGTAGGGAAAGTGTTACGTTACTCCAACGGAAAAGACATCATCATAGAAGGCATATTGGGAGAACCGGCATGTAAAACAAGGCTCAACTTCGATGTGGTGCTCTCTTCCCTCCTGTCAGACAGATGGGAACGGAATTGTACGGAGATATACCGCTTCCTGCCCGGCACGGATATCGAGGCCATCAACCGTTTGGGCAGTCAGCCACGCTACATCAACGACCCCGAATATGATACCCGTACCTATACTTTCTCACTGATTCCGATTGAAGAAATCTATTGGGATGCATCGTTCAATGATTCCGAACCGTCAATGTTTTCTTCAGGCAGTCGCCAGCAGATCACCATTCTGGGTGGCGTATGTCTGTTGCTATTGCTCACAGGTGTTCTCAATTTCGTCAATCTCTACATGGTGACCATGTTGCGCCGAAACAAAGAATACGGGCTGAAGAAAGTATTCGGTGCTTCGGGCAGAGACCTCTTCTTGTGTATTTGGATAGAAAACATGTTGCTGGTAGCGAGTGCTTTGCTTTCGGCATGGTTCATCATAGAGGTCACACGCATACCCACAGAGCATCTGTTTGGCGTCCGCTTCGCCTACACGGCATTCGATGGCTGGCTTTCCTTAGGCATATTGATCTGCCTGCCGTTGGTCACTTCCATCTATCCGTTCATCAAATACAATTATACTTCGCCCATCCGGTCCATCCGTTCTATCGGAAAAGAAGGACGTTCTGTCTATACCCGCATGTGGTTCTTGGGCGGACAATATGTACTTACTTTCCTGCTGGTAGTGCTCTCGCTCTACTTCAACCGGCAACTGGATACATTGCTGACCACCGAACCCGGATTCCGTACCAAAGACATCCTGAACGTCAAACTGGAATATGAATCAAAAGACTTCAACAGTTACAAAAGCTGGGAAGCTTATCAGCGGCGGAGGGAACGTGCCCAAACATTAAGGAATGAAATAAGAAATTGTCCTCTCATTGAGTGCTTAGAGTGTAGCTACGAAAGTATTCTCACTCCTACTTTCGGCATGTATTATGTAAATGAAAAAGGAGAAAGGATCTATCTTAATATCCGATATGCCAGCCCGGACTTTTTCAAACTTTATGATATAAAAATAGTGGAAGGGAATATAGCCCAACCAAACGAGGACAGCAAATCGAGATACTCGTTCGTGGCCAACCGTGCCGCCATGAAAGCCTTGGGCTATACCTCACTTGGCGGAGGCATCATAGAAGAGAACCAGAAAAAAGCCGATAACAATGCTTCCCTACAGCCCATATCGGCAGTGGTGGAAGATTACTACGAGGGCCATCTGACGGCAGGGGTCACCCCTACCATCTATTATGTAGATGAAAGAAGCAGCGGCGACATGTATCAAATAGCCTACACCAGCGGCAAGCAAAAGGAAGTATTGGACTTCTTGCGCAAGCTGGAGTATAAAGTATATGGAAGCGAAGATTTTGAATATACCGTACTGGAAGATGACGTAAAAGCCATGTATGCACAAGACCGCCGCACGGCTGCAATCTATTCCATCTTCGCCGGTATTGCCATCCTTGTTTCCGGTCTCGGGCTGCTGGGCATCTCGTTGTTTGATATCCGCCAGCGTTATCGGGAGATAGCCATACGCAAGGTGAACGGTGCGGGTCTGCGCGACCTTTATCTGTTGCTGTTCTGCAAATATACCGTTACCTTGGCCGGTGCCTTTGTGGTGGCCATTCCGCTTTCCTATTTCCTGATTGAGACATTCACACAAGATTTTGCCGTAAAGGCTCCCATAGGCATCGGCATGTTCGTTTTCTCGCTGACGGTGGTTATGGCCATTTCGCTGGGCACCCTATTCGGACAAGTGCGCAAGGCAGCCAACATCAATCCGGCAGAAATCGTTAAAAATGAAGAATGAAGAATTAATAATGAAGAAATTTTGAGTTATGAAACAGAATAATCCATTTTGAACCATGATAACACATTATTTCAAAGTAGCACTCCGCAATTTACTCAAGTATAAGGCACAGTCTGCCATCAGTATCTCCGGACTGGCCGTCGGGTTCGTATGCTTTGCCTTGTCGGCATACTGGATTCATTATGAGACTACCTACGACCATTTCCGCCGCGATGTGGAACGCATCTACATGTTGCGCACCAACGACGGACTGGCAGAAGGAAAGATTTCGCCCCGCGTACCCTATTGCCTGGCCGATTACCTGACAGAACATTTCCCCGAAATAGAAGTAGCAGCTCCTTTCCATATCTTTCAGGAACGTGTCAGAGTGAACGGTGTGTACTATGACGTCCCTTTTTCATCGGCCGACAGTGCATGGATGCAGCTGATGGATATCCGGATTGTGACAGGAAACCGCAACTTCATGCTGCCCAAAGACAACAGCGAAATAGCCATCACCGAACAACAGGCACGCCAATGGTTCGGCACGGAAGACCCGCTGGGCAAAGAGGTAAAAATGTATCGGCGGACAAAGAAGATATGCGCCGTAGTGCGTGCCCATGACACCCACACCTGTTTCCCCTTCGGACTGATAGGCAATCCGGAGTTAGGGCGCACGTGGCGGTATATCAACTGGAATATGCTCGTCAAAGTAAAACCGGGCGTCAAGGCAGAAGAACTGGAAGCAAAGATAAATGCCGCCTTGCCTCCCGAACTGAAGTTAATGAATGGACACTGGAAGACAGGGATAGAACGCATCTACCTCACCCCTTTGTCTGAACTGCACTATGCAAAGGATTTCTTGGCAGATGGGAAATATACTCCCAATGACACCGTCGTTTTCCGTTACATTGTCTATTTCTCTCTTTCCGGCATACTCATCATCGCATGTGCTTTGGTAAATTACCTCACGCTGTTCATCAACCGCATGAGGGTGCGCCAGCGCGAAATGGCACTGCGCATGATACATGGGGCAAGCATCCGCTCGCTCATTGCCCTGCTCACAACGGAGTTTCTGCTTCTGTTGGTCTGCTCCGTTTTTGTGGGATGCCTGCTCATTGAAATCTGTCAGCATTCTTTCATAGAATTGGCCAACATCGATACTCCCAAAAGCAACTTGTATGGCGAAGCCTTGCTGTTCATCGGGGCCGTATCGTTGTTCATTCTGGCTGTCATTATCGGCCTGCTTCGCATCCTCTATCATCGTTCGCTGCACCGTTCGCTGCGCCACGATGCCGGACGGCGCACCGGTTCGCTCTTGCGTAAAGGGAGCATTGTGGTTCAGTTGTTCGTATGCTTTTCTTTCATCGGATGCACGCTGTTCATCAATCGACAGCTGGATTACCTGCGGCATTACGATATGGGAGTGGAGTTTCACAACCGGGGTAATTTTTCTTTTATATCAGACAATATAGACAAGACACCTTTTATGAACAAGATAGCCGCCCTGCCTATGGTAACGGAAGTGCTTCCACCCGATTATTACTC
>JAUNIV010000021.1:8644-14129 GCA_030523385.1 Bacteroidales bacterium
GGAAGGATTAGACACACCGCTCGACGTCCCCATTCCCGTCAATTTATATTTGGCTACAGAAGAGTTCTTCCGCTTCTATGGTATTACTTTACTGGCAGGCGAATGGCTCAACGAACTTTCTCCCTACGAAGACATCATCATCAACGAGTCTTTGGCACGACGGATGGGATGGACTCCGCAAGAAGCCATCGGAAAGCATATCTTATCATACATCACCTATACGGTGAAAGGAGTGGTGAAGGATTGTCATTACGCCTCTCCCACTCTGCCTGTTCCGCCCACCGGATTCGTAAGTGGCGAGGAAATGCAAATGATGAGATGGATGGCGGGTATCCTATTCAAATACAAAGAAGGGACATGGAACGAATGTCGCCGGGCATTGGAGGAGATAGCCCTCGCGGATTGTCCTCCCGACAAGAAAATCTATATCCACAGCGAAGAAGAGATGTACGGTCGCTACCTGCGTTCCGAAGACATGCTGTCACACCTGCTTGGCTTTGCCTCGTTCGTGTGTGTGCTCACAGCCTTGTTCGGCATCTATTCACTGGTGACACTCACCTGCGAACAACGGCGCAAGGAGATAGCCATCCGCAAGGTGAACGGTGCCAAAGTGTACGACATCCTTGCCCTCTTTTTCCGCGAGTACATGGGGATGCTCTGTCTTTCCGCATTGTTGGCTTTCCCCGTCACGTATGCCATTATCAAGCATTGGACAGAGAGCTACGTGCGCCAATGCCCCATCTCGCCCCTTCCTTTTATAGGAATGTTTATCGGCATGGCACTGGTAGTAGCATTCGGCATCGGTTGGCGCGTGTGGTGTGCCGCCAACGAGAATCCGGCAGAAGTCATCAAGAATGAATAATCCAATAAACAAAAACGAATATGATCACACATTATCTGAAAATAGCATTCAGAAACCTGATGAAATACAAGACCCAATCCGTAATCAGCATTTTAGGATTGGCAGTAGGTTTTGTATGCTTTGCATTTGCCACCTTGTGGATACACTATGAAACGACCTACGACGACTACCACGACGGAGCAGAACGGATGTATATCCTTTACCAGAAAAGTGTACTGGACAATACCGGATACAGCACCAGGTCTGCCTATCCTTTATCTACCATGCTGAAAGAAATCTTTCCGGAAGTAGAGGCCTCATGTGCCTTCAACCGTTGGGCTGACAGTAAAGTAAAGAGCAAAGAAGGCATTACGGTCAGCGTACCGCTCCTGCAGGCCGACTCCTGTTTCACGAATATGTTTTCCGTCACTCTTCTGTCCGGCAACATGGATTTCATGTACGCTGACGAGAAAGTGGCATTGCCCCAAAGCGTTGCCCGGCAACTGTTTGGTACAACCGACGCATTGGGACAGACCGTCATTATCAATGACAAGGAAAAGACTGTCTGCGCCATCTTGGCCGATTTGGAACACAGCAACCTGTCCTTTGGCTATTGGACCGATGGGGCTTACTTCAGACGTTGGACCGATTCTTGGTTCAACGCAGCTTTCACAACCATCATCAAGCTGCGCCCCGGAGTTGACCCGAAAGATTTTCAGAAGAAGATGCAAGCATACAAAAGCACAGACGAAAATCACAAAAGCCTTGCCCAATATCAGCTCATTCCTCTCACCCAATACCGCTATGCCCCATTCAACAGTGAGAAGTCCATCCAGTTCAATTATCTGATATTCTTCTCCGTCATAGGCGCACTCGTCATACTCTGTGCGCTGTTCAACTATCTGTCTCTGTTTGTCACACGGCTTAACATGCGCCTGCGGGAAATCAGCCTGAGAAAAGTATGCGGTTCTTCTTCCTACAAGCTGTTCATCATGTTCATCACAGAATACTTGTTGGTTATCTTCCTCGCAGGCTTCGTGGGCATGATGATGGCAGAAATCTCGCTACCCGTATTCCGTAAGCTGTCGCAAGTAGATGGAAACATCTACGGCGAATTTGCCCTTTACTTTATAGGTATCATCCTGTTCTCCGTCTTGCTGCTGATTCCTTTCGTGCGGATGACTCCGCGTGCTTCCTTACGCAGACACAAGAACGTGTTCAGGAAAACAAGCATCGTCTTCCAACTGATTATAGGCATCCTTTTCATTTTCTGCATGAGCATACTCATGAAGCAACTTTATTTCCTGAAGGATACCGACCTGGGTTGGGAAAGAAAAAACATGGCAGCCTTCAAACATATATATCCCAACAATCAACTGGAAGAAATCGGAAACCAAATCGGACAGATGTCTTGCACCCGCGAAGTCCTCACCAACCACGTAGGACTGCTGCCTAAAGCTGCCGCCATGTCCTACCGCTTCCGCGATTGGGAAGGCAAACAAGATTCCATCCAGGAGGAACTGGACATAGAGTGCATGCTCGAAGGTGAAACTTTGATACGCTTCTACAACCTGCAACTGTTGGAAGGAGAAATGCTACAGGCAGACGACACGGATAAGATGATCATCAATGAAAGTGCTGCCAAAGCATTGGGGTTGAAAGATCCCATAGGGAAGAAAATATACGGAACGGCAGAAGCACATCCTTACACCATTATCGGTCTGATTAAGAATTTTCACACCAATCCTCCCACCCTGCCAGTACAGCCATTGGCCTTCATCGGAGAGAAAGGGGGCTTGTCTAATATTTCCTTGTATGGCGCCACCGTGCTTGTCAAGTATCACGAAGGCAAATGGCAGGAGCTGAAAGCAAAGGTGGATGACTTGATGGCTTCGGAATATCCCGAAGTGAAATATGAGTTTGTCAATGTGGAGGAGTTGTATGAAAAATATCTTCAGTCGGAAAACACACTGCTGAAACTGCTTAGCTTCGTGGCCGTGGTGTGCCTGCTTACCGCTGTCTTCGGCATCTTCTCGCTGGTGGCCCTTACCTGCAAGCAACGCCAAAAGGAAATAGCCATACGCAAGATAAACGGTGCTACGATAAAGGACATCCTGTCCGCCTTTGCACGCGAATACTTCCTGCTGCTGTCTCTTGCCGCCATCATTGCTTTCCCTGTGGGTTACGCAGTCATGAAGCATTGGTTGGAGAGCTACGTGGTACAGACAGCTATCAGCGGCTGGATTTTCATTTCCATCTATGCAGGAGCTGCGCTCGTCATTGCCATCAGCATAGGTTGGCGCGTGTGGCGTGCCGCCAACGAGAACCCGGCAGAAGTCATCAAGAATGAATAGAATAATCAAACAAACATAATCATAAAAACTTACTAATATGATCAAAACAGTCAATTTACAGAAAATCTTCAAGACCGAAGAAGTAGAGACATGGGCACTGAACAATGTCAGTCTGGAAATAAAAGAAGGAGAATTCGTTGCCATCATGGGACCGTCGGGTTGTGGCAAATCCACCTTACTGAACATACTCGGCCTGTTGGACAATCCTACGGGCGGAACCTACGAACTGAACGGAACCGATGTATCCAAATTCACCGAAGCACAGCGCACCAATCTGCGCAAAGGCGTGATAGGTTTCGTATTCCAGAGCTTCAACCTGATTGACGAACTGAATGTGTATGAAAACATCGAGCTGCCCCTGCTCTACATGGGCGTACCGGCAGCCGAACGCAAGCGCAGAGTGGAAGATGCCATGAACCGCATGGCCATAGCCCACCGCGTAAAGCACTTCCCGCAGCAGCTATCCGGCGGTCAGCAGCAACGTGTAGCCATAGCCCGTGCCGTGGTAGCCAATCCGAAACTGATTCTTGCCGACGAGCCTACCGGCAATCTGGATTCAAAGAACGGCAAGGAAGTAATGGAACTGCTCACCGAACTGAACAAGGAAGGCACGACCATCGTCATGGTGACACACTCACAGCACGATGCCGGATATGCCGGACGAACCATCAACCTGTTTGACGGACAAGTGGTGAACGAAGTGAGAATGTGAACCGTTTGAACGTGAGGTGAAAGAAGTTTCTTGTTTTATTAACTCTAATGCTACGCCCAAAGCCGTTTTTCCTTCTTCCCATGGCAGTTTTTCTTTCGCTGTTATATCGGGTTCTATCCCCGTCCCCTCGTTGAAAGTTCTGCCATCGGACAGAAGGAAAGGCGCTTGAGTGGCTATTTTAAAATCAATGCCATGACTTGTTCTATAATTATAAGACATTGAGCCACAATCGCCCGCACTGCGTTCTCCTATCACTACAACATCAGGCCGTTCTTTCAACATGGCAACCAATAGCTCCGCTCCCGATGAAGACATGCCATTCATCAAGACATATATTTTACCCTTATAACTTTTTTCCGTATCGCTCTCTACGGTGACTTTGCCTATCGTAGTGGTTTTGACAATCAAGTATCGGGCTATATCCATGACATAGCGTTGTCTTCCACCCGGATTATCCCGCACATCAATTATCATATAATTGTATTCAGATGCATCATCAAATTGCCTGCGGAAGTTATCGACACTGCCACTCTCAAAGTGAGGAATCTCAATATAACCTACACCTATGCTTTTCAGCAGGCTGGCCATTGAAGGCTGGCTGTCATTCTTCTTTTGAGAAGAAGTGCGCAAACTATCTTTCGACTTCACTTGTTCCTTCAACTTTTTCACCCGTTGATTCTGCTTATAGAACGGGACTTCCACATCGAATACGGAGTCTCCACGCTGTATAGTAAACTGTTGGCTTGTACCTGTATAAGAATACATCGTTTGCAATGCTGCAAACTTTCTTCTGGAATCATTGGTAGAGGCATACACAAAGTTCATGCTCTCTCTGATATAATCTGCCGTGGACACTCCATCAATGGCTATAATCAAATCCTTTCGCTTCAAGCCCAGTGATTCATGATTCTTCGATACCCATATCGAATCGTTTCGGCTGATTAGTGACAGTCCGTTTTTATATCTGGAAAAGTATGGGCAAGTATGCATATTCCCAAGAGCAGAGAAATAGCGCACAAGAAGCAGCCCATATTGTTGCGCATTCTCCACTTTTGCCACTTTCTTCCTATATTCTTCATGGAGCTTGTCTAAATCAATCTTCTTGTAATCAGCCAATGCCCGATAATTATCATTCACAATACCTGCTATTTCCTCAAAGTCTTTTATGCAGTCCTTGGGAGATAACCGAAGTTCATCAAGATAATAGGATTGGGTCGGTCGGATAAGTTTGTTGTGTAAATCGTATGAACGGTAATTGCCATACATGGCTTTGAGGCACAGCACAATCACGACTAATGCGGTGGCCGGTCCTGCAAAGTGAAACCAACGTCGATTTTTTCCTCTCATGCAATGATGTATGCAGCCACCTATCACACTTAATGATAGAATTATCAATAATATATTGGTGATATTATAAACATTCCAAAATGTATCCATTGTCACTTTATTTAATGAAAGAAACGGTTAACACAATTAAAAGAATCAGCAACAAAGCTATTAAAAATACGCCCACTACAACAAGACATTTCAAAGTTCCGAATAAACTTTTTATATAATTTCCTTCTTTATGCCCTGTTA
>JAUNIV010000022.1 GCA_030523385.1 Bacteroidales bacterium
CATGGAATATTATCTGGTGGTTTCCACCTTTATGATGTTTGCAGGCATCTACGGGTTCTTCACCCGGCGCAACCTGCTGGCCATGCTTATCAGCGTGGAACTGATACTGAATTCGGTCGATATCAACTTTGCCGTGTTCAACCGTTTCCTTTTCCCCGACCAACTGGAGGGCTTCTTCTTTGCCCTGTTTGCCATCGGGGTGAGCGCAGCCGAAACGGCAGTGGCCATTGCCATCATCATCAACATCTATCGGAACCTGCGCAACATACAGGTGAAGAACTTAACTGAAATGAAAAATTGAGATTATGGAACATACATTATTCATTCTCCTACTGCCTTTCCTGAGTTTCTTGTTATTGGGATTGGCAGGCATGCGCATGAAGCCCACTACGGCAGGGGCCGTGGGTACTGCTTCGCTGGCCGGGGTGACGGTGCTGTCTTATCTCACTGCCTTCCGCTACTTTGCCGGCGGACGGATGGCCGACGGTACGTTCCCGACCCTCATGCCCTATAACTTAGAGTGGTTGCCTTTCACCTCGAACCTGCACATTGACATGGGTGTCTTGCTCGACCCTATCTCGGTGATGATGCTGGTGGTTATCAGCACGGTCAGCCTCATGGTGCACATCTACTCCTTCGGCTACATGAAGGGAGAGCGGGGCTTTCAGCGTTATTACGCTTTCCTGAGTCTTTTCACCATGTCGATGTTGGGACTGGTGGTGGCCACCAATATTTTCCAGATGTATGTGTTCTGGGAACTGGTGGGCGTCAGCTCTTACCTGCTCATCGGCTTTTACTACACGAAACCCGAAGCCATTGCGGCTTCTAAGAAGGCTTTCATCGTCACCCGTTTTGCCGATTTGGGCTTCCTCATCGGTATCCTTATTTACGGTTACTATGCCGGAACTTTCTCGTTCACTCCCTCTTCGGCGGCATTGGCTGCGGCAGGCGTCATGCTCCCATTGGCTTTGGGATTGATGTTTGTGGGCGGTGCAGGTAAGAGCGCCATGTTTCCGCTGCACATCTGGTTGCCCGATGCCATGGAAGGCCCTACACCCGTCAGTGCCTTGATTCATGCGGCAACGATGGTGGTGGTCGGTGTTTACTTGGTGGCACGCATGTTCCCGTTATTCGTGGGATATGCTCCGCAAACCTTGCACATTGTGGCCTGGGTGGGTGTTATCACCGCTTTTTATGCAGCCAGCGTGGCCTGTGTGCAGAGCGACATCAAGCGTGTGTTGGCTTTCTCCACCATTTCGCAGATAGGTTTCATGATGGTGGCTTTGGGTGTCTGCACTTCTTCCGACCCTCATACGGGCGGACTGGGTTACATGGCTTCCATGTTCCACCTCTTTACGCATGCCATGTTCAAGGCTTTGCTTTTCCTGGGGGCCGGTTGCATTATCCATGCTGTGCATAGCAACGAGATGTCGGCCATGGGAGGTCTGAGAAAGTACATGCCCGTCACGCACTGGACTTTCCTGATTGCCTGTCTGGCCATATCGGGCATTCCACCTTTCTCGGGTTTCTTCTCGAAAGACGAGATTCTGACAGCCTGCTTCCGGTTCAGTCCCGTAATGGGATGGGTGATGACCGGCATTGCCGCCATGACAGCTTTCTACATGTTCCGCTTGTATTACAACATCTTCTGGAACGGAGAATGGAAAGGATTGTCGCACGGAGATGCCCATGCAGAGTCTCATTTGCCACACGAAGCTCCGTTGGCCATGACCTTGCCGCTGATGCTGCTGGCTGCCGTGACCTGTGTGGCAGGATTCCTTCCGTTTGGCGAGTTCGTGAGCAGTGACGGTCAGGCTTACCACATCCATCTGGATACTCAAGTGGCAGTCACGAGCATTGTCATTGCCGTATTGTCCATTGCTTTGGCTACGTGGATGTTTGCCGCACGTCGTCAGCCTGTGGCTGATAAGTTGGCGCATACATTCAGCGGCCTGCACCGTGCGGTCTATCATCGTTTCTACATGGACGAAGCCTGGCTGTTTGTCACGAAGAAAATCATTTTCCGCTGTGTCAGTACCCCGATAGCCTGGTGGGACCGTCACGTCATCGACCAGTTCTTCAACTTCACCGCGTGGAGTGCCCATGCCGGTGCAGACGAGATACAGGACATGCAGAGCGGACACGTGCAGCAATATGCCATTTGGTTCCTGGCCGGAACGTTGGTGCTCACGTTGGTATTGTTATGGTAGAGTGAAATAAAAAATAATAAACGATCAATATGAATGTATTAAGTCTTTTCGTACTCATTCCCTTGCTGATGCTTGCCGCCCTTTGGGCTGCCCGTAGCGTCGGTCAGGTGCGTGGAGTGATGGTGACCGGAGCTTCGCTGTTGCTCATCTTGTCCGTATGGCTGGCTACCGATTATATCGGCCTTCGCCACTCTGGCGCAGCCGACGAGATGATCTACACCGCTTCCGTCTCTTGGTACGCTCCGCTTCATATCTGTTATTCGGTGGGTGTGGATGGCATCTCGGTAGTCATGTTGCTGCTCAGTTCCATCATTGTCTTTACCGGAACATTTGCTTCGTGGAGGCTGAAACCTCTCACTAAGGAATACTTCCTGTGGTTTACCCTGTTGAGCCTGGGTGTATTCGGGTTCTTCATTTCCACCGACCTGTTCACCATGTTCATGTTCTACGAGGTGGCCCTGATACCCATGTATCTGCTCATCGGTGTGTGGGGAAGCGGCCGCAAGGAATATGCCGCCATGAAACTGACACTGATGCTCATGGGCGGTTCCGCTTTCTTGCTTATCGGCATATTGGGCATCTTCTACGGAGCAGGCGGCACTACGATGAACCTGCTCGAAATAGCCCGCCTGCATATTCCCTATGAAATGCAACGCCTGTTCTTCCCTCTCATTTTCTTGGGCTTCGGCGTGCTGGGAGCCTTGTTCCCATTCCACACATGGAGTCCCGACGGTCATGCTTCGGCACCTACCGCCGTGTCCATGCTCCATGCCGGGGTATTGATGAAACTAGGAGGCTACGGTTGTTTCCGCGTGGCTATGTACTTGATGCCCGAAGGGGCAGCCTTGTGGGGTGATGTGTTCCTGGTGCTCACTACCATCTCCGTGATCTATGGTGCTTTCAGTGCCGTGGTACAGACTGATTTGAAATATATCAATGCCTATTCTTCCGTGTCCCACTGCGGACTGGTGCTTTTCGCACTGCTCATGATGACACGTACCAGTTGCACGGGTGCCATCCTGCAAATGCTGAGCCACGGACTGATGACCGCTCTTTTCTTTGCCCTTATCGGTATGATTTACGGTCGCACTCACACTCGCGATGTCCGGCTGATGGGCGGACTGATGAAGATTATGCCTTTCCTCGCCGTAGGTTATGTGATAGCCGGTCTGGCCAACTTGGGATTGCCGGGATTGAGTGGCTTCGTGGCAGAAATGACCGTCTTTGTAGGTTCTTTCCAAAACGACGATACTTTCCACCGCGTGTGCACACTTGTAGCCACCACCAGCATTGTGGTGACGGCAGTCTATATCCTTCGCGTGGTGGGTAAGATACTCTATGGCAGCGTGCAGAATCCCGAACATCTGAAACTGACCGATGCCACGTGGGATGAACGGGTAGCTGTCATCTGTCTCATAGCCTGTGTAGCCGGACTGGGACTGGCACCGTTCTGGGCCAGCGACCTTATCAGTCAGAGTGTAGAACCGATTATCAGTCAATTAATAAAATAAACGCTTATGGATATAACTGAAATACTCCGCATGAATGCCGAACTGAGCTTGGCGGCTGTCTTCGTCCTGATGTTTTTGCTGGACTTGTTCTTGCCCGCACAGCAACGTCACTGGCTTCGTCCCATGGCTTGCATCCTGTTGGCCGTCCAGTTACTGGCTACCCTGTGGCCCGAAGAAACCGTTCTGTTTGGCGGCATGTATCATTCCACCCCCATGGCTTCCGTGCTGAAGAGCATTCTCAGCATAGGTACGTTGCTGGTATTCCTGCAAGCGGGCACCTGGCTCGATAGGGACGATACCCGCCACAAGCAAGGTGAATTTTATGTACTTACCCTCAGTACCCTGTTGGGTATGTACTTCATGGTAAGTGCCGGCCATTTCCTGCTTTTCTTCTTGGGACTGGAACTGGCTACCGTGCCCATGGCATGCTTAGTGGCATTCGACAAGTACAAAGGACACAGTGCCGAAGCCGGAGCCAAATTCATCCTTTCGGCCTTGTTCTCCAGCGGCATCTTCCTCTATGGTATCTCCATGATTTACGGCACGGTGGGTACGCTCTACTTTGCCGACATACCTGCCGCACTGACCGGAACTCCGTTGCAGATACTGGCATTGGTATTCTTCTTCTCCGGACTTGCTTTCAAGTTGAGTTTGGTTCCTTTCCATTTGTGGACAGCCGATACCTATCAGGGTGCCCCCACCACGGTAGGTGCTTACCTGTCCGTCATCTCCAAAGGGGCAGCCGCTTTCGCCTTGATGGCCATCCTGACCAAAGTGTTTGCACCGATGACGGAGCAATGGAGCCAGATGCTCTGCATCATCATCGTGGCAACCATCACCGTAGCCAATCTGTTTGCCATCCGTCAGAACCATCTGAAACGCTTTATGGCATTCAGTAGCATTTCGCAGGCAGGTTACATCCTGCTGGCTGTCCTGTCGGGCACTCCGCAAGGCATGGCTTCGTTGGTCTATTACATCGTGGTATATATCGTAGCCAATTTGGCCGTGTTCGGTGTAATCAATGCCATCGAGCAGCACACACATGGCAAGGTATGCCGTGAAGACTACAACGGACTCTACCAGACCAATCCCCGACTGACGATGGTAATGACGCTTGCCCTCTTTTCGTTGGCAGGCATTCCTCCGTTTGCCGGATTCTTCAGCAAGTTCTTTGTATTTGCATCCGCTTTCCATAGCGGTTATTATGTAGTGGTATTCATCGCTTTGGTCAATACCATCATTTCGCTCTACTACTATCTGCTGATAGTGAAAGCCATGTTTATCGTGCCCAACGAAACACCCATCGCCACTTTCCGCACGGCTGCGCCCATGCGCCTCAGCCTGTTGGCATGTGTGGCTGGTATCTTTGTGTTAGGTATTGTGAGCAGCATCTATCAGTTGCTGAACGATACGGCTTTGCTGTAATCCTTTGTTGTTTGATGGGTTTCCCCATAGGTTTCCGGATATGGACGGGACTTACGGGGAAACTTGTTTTTTATAAGACTTCTTCATCTTGGTTATTATGATTACAAACTATAAAAGCCAACCTATTCCTTACGAAACAAGTCGGCCTTACAATTTATTTAGTTTCCCGTAAATGTTAATTCACAGGGCTTTACACTGAGACAAGTATCAATCCACTTGTCCTAATGAGTTTCCATATTCCATTTCCCCTTGTACCACAAAGAACACATCTTCGGGATCGTATGGTCCCATACCGTCTTTCTTTGCTTCCTTAACTATGTAATTCACAATTTCATCCTGATCGATGTTGATGTAACCTTCTTCATCGGGTTGCGCATCCAAGCAACCGCTGGTGGTATAATAATCCACAATCACATCCAACATATAGTACAAATCATCTTCCGTGAATTTGTCTTTCAAGTCTTGAGGCAGATAGTTTTGAATAAACTCTATCGTTTTTGCATCGTCCTCATCTTCCAACAGAAAATCGTCTTCCATTCCCATAGTCATATAGTGTGTTTAAGGGGTGAATATTATTTGGTTATTACAGTAAAGACTTTACTTTTTCTTCCAGTTGCGCTTTGGTCACGGCACCCACTGTCTTATCCTTCACTTCACCGTCTTTGATGAACAGTACGGTAGGGATATTGCGTATGCCGAAGCGACCGGGCAACTCCTCATTATCATCCACATCACACTTGCCGATGATTACTTGGTCTTTATACTGCTCTGCCAAAGCCTCTACATCCGGAGCTATCTTTTTGCAAGGACCACACCATGTAGCCCAAAAATCTACTACCAACGGTTTGCCTGCTGCCAGCAATTCTTCAAAATTGCCATCTTTAATTTCTAATGCCATAATTCTTCTTTTTTATTTGTTATATACAAAATAATTTTCGCAAATATACTAATTAATTTTATATGAGAGTAGCGGTTGACTTTTTAAATAAGTCATTACTTCTTTTTGCACAGCTATTTTCAGGGTTCTGGACATCAAATTGACATACATTTGTCCTTCTTCATCCTTTATGCAAAAACAGAGTTCCGCATTTCCCGGATTGGCACGTGCCAATGCCGATATTTCTGACACCATTTCATCATCCAATACAGAAAGAGGGGTTATCACCGTGAGCCGTTCAATAGCTTTATCCTTCACATCGGACAACAACTCGATGGTGTTCACCTTTATCTCCCATTCATCCTGACGCCACTGCTTAGGCTGGCACTTGCAACGCATAAATAAGAACATTCCTGTCATAAAAAAGTTCTTTTTCTCCACCCATTCATTACCGAAAAAAGCAAACTCAGCCGTTCCGGAATAGTCTTCCATCTTGGCTATACCGTATGGTTTTCCGTTCTTGGTATATCCTTCGCGTACTCCTGTCACGATGCCCCCCATAGTCAGATCGCGGTTTTGCAAAGAAGTCATATCAACCAGTTCGGCCATGTGGGTCGTACATACATTCTCCAGAATCACGGCATACTCGTCTAACGGATGCGCAGAAAGATAAATGCCTACTAAGTCACGCTCTTTGTTCAACCGTTCCAAATCACTCCACATAGGAGCCGGGACTATTTCGGGGGTAGCGATATCCACCATGTTTTCTCCACCAAACAGCGAATTGGCTGCCACCATTTTGTCGGTCTGATACTTATTGCCATAGCGCACCAGTACTTCCGTAAAGGTTTCCTCCTTGGCATTCGTCACGAAAAAGTCTTCACGCTTGATGCCTTGGAAGCTGTCGAACGCACCGGCCAATGCCAGATTTTCAATGTTCTTACGGTTGCAGGCTGACAGATTGACACGCTGCACGAAGTCGAATATGTTTTTATAAGGTCCGTTCTTTTCGCGCTCGTCCAGAATGGATTGCACTGCGCTCTCTCCTACTCCCTTGATGGCTCCCAAACCAAAACGGATGTCCCCCTTGCGGTTCACGGAGAACTTGAGATAACTTTCGTTGATGTCCGGTCCGAGCGTCTGTATGCCTGTAGCCTTGCTTTCGTCCATCAGCTTGGTGATTTCGGTAATGTTCGAAATGTTCCGGCTCATGGTGGCTGCCATATATTCAGCAGGATAGTTGGCTTTCAGGAAAGCCGTCTGATAGGCGACCCATGAATAACAGGTGGCATGTGATTTATTGAATGCGTATGAAGCAAACTTCTCCCAATCGGCCCATATCTTTTCAAGCACCTGAGGGTCGTGTCCGTTCTTGCGACCGCCTTCTATGAACTTAGGTTTCATGTGGTCCAGTTTGTCGCGCAACTTCTTACCCATCGCTTTACGAAGCGCATCAGACTCTCCACGGGTAAAATCAGCCAATAATCTGGAAAGAAGCATGACCTGCTCCTGATAAACCGTAATGCCATACGTATCTTTCAAGTACTTTTCCATGATGGGGATGTCATACTCGATAGGCTTGCGTCCTTGCTTGCGGTCAATAAAGTCGGGAATATAATCCATAGGTCCCGGACGATAGAGGGCATTCATGGCTATCAGGTCTTCGAATGTAGTAGGCTGCAACTCGCGCAAATATTTCTGCATACCGGCAGACTCAAACTGGAAAGTACCGACAGTGCGTCCCTCACTATACAGGTCGTAAGTGGGAAGGTCTTTGATATCCACCTCATCAATGTTCAGCACAATACCTTTGCTGCGCCTGATATTCTCTACCGCTTCCTTAATGATAGAAAGGGTTTTCAGTCCGAGAAAGTCCATCTTAATCAGGCCGGTATCTTCTATCACCGAACCCTCATACTGTGTGACCAGCATTTTCTCGCCGGTTTCCTTGTCATCGGCCGTACTTACAGGCACCCAGTCGGTGATGTCGTCACGGCATATAATGGTACCACAGGCATGCACCCCGGTATTGCGCACATTGCCTTCCAGCATTTTGGCATATTTGATGGTATCTCGCAGGACAGGGTCGGGCGATACTTCTGCCGCCTGCAACTCGGGCACGTAGGCAATGGCATTAGGCAGGTTCAGTTTCTTGTCGGGAATCTTGTCGGGACTAAGCTTGCACAATCTGTCAGATTCCGACAAAGGAAGTTTCTGCACACGGGCCACATCCTTAATGGCCAACTTGGTAGCCATCGTGCCGTATGTAATAATGTGTGCCACTTTCTCCTGCCCGTATTTTTCCGTTACCCAATTCAACACACGTCCGCGCCCGTCATCATCAAAGTCCACATCAATATCGGGCAAAGAGATACGGTCGGGATTCAGGAAACGCTCAAACAGCAAGTCGTAGGCAATGGGGTCGATTTGCGTAATACCCAAACAATAGGCCACGGCAGAACCGGCAGCCGAACCACGTCCGGGTCCTACGGAGACATCCAACTCCTCGCGGGCAGCACGGATGAAGTCCTGCACGATAAGGAAGTAGCCCGGGAAACCCATTGTCTTCATGATGTGCAGTTCAAACTTGATGCGTTCCTGCACCTCTTCGTTCAGCACTTCACCATATCGCTTGCGCGCACCGTCCAATGCCAGTTTCTTCAGATAGTCGGCCTCCAGCTTGATACGGTAGAGTTTGTCATAACCTCCCAACTTCTCTATCTTGGCAAGGGCGGCTTCTTCGCTCATCACCACATTCCCGTTTTCATCTTGGGTAAATTCATCGAAGAGGTCTTTCTCCGTATATTTTTGACGATATTCTGCTTCCGTACCAAAATCTTCGGGAATGGCAAAGGTCGGCATGATGGGGGCATGGTCTATGCTGTAAAACTCCACCTGGTCGCAAATGTCTGCCGTGTTCGAGAGTGCTTCGGGCACATCGGCAAAGATTTCGTTCATCTCTGCCTTGGTCTTCATCCACTCCTGTTTGGAGTAAAGCATACGGTTCGGGTCATCCAAATCCTTGCCTGTACTCAGACAGATAAGCCGGTCGTGAGCTTCGGCATTTTCCTCGTCAACGAAGTGGACATCGTTGGTACATACCAGTTTTACATTATATTTCTTAGAGTATTCTATCAACTTCGCATTGGCAATCTGCTGCATCTGATAGGCTTCGTGATTGGCACGCGGCACTGTAGCCTTATGCCTCTGCAACTCCAAATAGAAGTCATCGCCAAACACACGTTTATACCATTGTATGGCCTCTTCGGCTTCCTCAAACTTGCCGGCAATGATATTGCGGGGCACCTCTCCGGCAATACAGGCCGTGCAGACAATCAGTCCTTCGTGATATTTCTCCAACTCCACCCGGTCGGTACGAGGACGCATATAGAATCCTTCGGTCCATGCTTTCGACACCAGTTTAATCAGGTTATGATAACCTTTGGCATTCTTGGCAAGCACCACCAAGTGATAACCGCTTTGGTCCGGTTTTCCTTCCTTATTATATAAGCGTCGGCGTGCCACGTACATTTCACAGCCAAATATCGGCTTGAAGAGCCTTTTCTTTGCCGCCTCCATCTGCTCCTTGCACGCTGCAATCTCGGCTTCCGGATTGTCCGAAGCTATCTTTCCGCTTTCCAATCCGGCTATTTTCTTTTTCAGATCCTTTATTTCACCATTCGTTCCACCGTTCTTTTTGTTCACATAATTAAAGAATTCCTTGATGCCGAACATATCGCCATGGTCGGTAACGGCTATTCCCTTCATACCGTCAGCAATCGCCTTATCGACCAGACGCGGTATAGACGCCTGCCCGTCCAGAATGGAGTACTGGGTATGGACATGTAAATGGACAAAATCCTGCATAATTTCTGTTCTTCTTAAAAATCGGTTAAAGATACTCCGCTTTCACAAAACCTGCAAAAAGTTGAGGAAGAAGTTATCAACATTCGTCTTTTTTTAAAGAAAAGAGACAGAGAAAGGCATTTATAGCAACTTTTATTTGCAGAGTTTTCAAAATAAGTATATTTTTGCACGATAATTGGTTTTCTAGTATCATGAACCGACTGAAAAAATTAAAGAAAATAAGACTACATAGAGAAGGAACAAGCATCTTAATAGCCAGTGCTATCTTGCTGATTGCCATCAATGCCCTGCTGTATTGGGGGATTGAGTGCAAAGTCCCATTTTACATACTTGCAGCCATTAGTGTCATTATCTATGCACTGATGGTTAACTTCTTCCGTTGCCCTATCCGACGGTTTGAGCACGACACGGAAAAGATAGTGGTAGCACCGGCTGACGGAAAGATTGTGGTGATAGAAGAGGTGGACGAACACGAATACTTTCACGGCCGTCGGCTGATGATTTCCATCTTTATGAGCATCACCAATGTACATGCCAACTGGTATCCGGTGGACGGAGTAGTCAAGCACGTAGATCATCACAACGGCAGGTTCATGAAAGCATGGCTCCCGAAAGCAAGCACGGAAAACGAGCGCTCGATGGTAGTCATTGAAACACCCGAAGGACATACGGTCATGGCAAGACAGATAGCCGGCGCTGTGGCACGACGCATTGTAACGTATGCCGAAAAGGGTGAAGACTGTTACATTGATGAGCACATGGGTTTCATCAAATTCGGTTCGCGCGTGGATGTCTATCTGCCATTAGGCACAGAAGTATGTGTCAAGATGGGACAGGCTACCACCGGTAATGAAACCATCATTGCCAAACTTAAATAAAAGAAAGAGACAAATGGCAAACTGCATTACACGCCAAATTCCGAACGCATTTACTTGTTGCAATGCCCTGTCGGGATGCATAGCTTGCGTAATGGCATTCAAAGGAAACTATTCTTTGGCTATTACCTTTATTATCATAGGGGCAGTATTCGATTTCTTCGATGGTATGCTGGCACGCCTTTTTCACGTATCCGGGCCTATGGGTAAAGAGCTGGATTCTTTGGCCGACGACATCACCTTCGGCATGGCTCCCTCAGTCATTGTCTTCTCCCTGTTCCATGAAGTGCATTATCCGGCATTCTTGCAGCCCATTTCCGATTATATCCCCTACACAGCTTTTCTGATTGCCGTATTCTCCGTATTGCGTTTGGCAAAGTTCAATATCGACCCGCGGCAAAGCACTTCATTCATCGGCTTGCCCACTCCTGCCAATGCCCTGTTTTGGGGTTCGCTGGTTGTGGGTGCACATCCGTTCTTAATTTCAGATGCTTTCAATGCCATTTATTTGCTGGTTATGGTCATTGTCATGTCAGTACTGTTAGTGTCAGAAGTCCCGATGTTTTCACTGAAGTTCAAGAGTCTGGCATGGAATCAGAACAAAGTCAGCTATATATTCCTCCTTGTATGCCTTCCTTTGCTGATTATTTTCCGTATCAGCGGCTTCGCAGCCATCATTGTCTGGTATATTATTCTGTCGCTGTTGACTAAAAAGAAAGCATAAAACCATCGGTGTGGCATACTTGTTGTAGTATAGATTAAAAAAGAATTATTATGTTTGGATTTTTAGGTTTTCTACTCATTCTTTTTCTGCTGATTGTCTTTATCGGCCTTTCCATAGTGGGCAGTATCCTGCGCATGTTGTTTGGTTTTGGCAAGCGGAACAGTCCATACAAACAACAGACACAGACAAATGAAACAAGAGACTACACCGAAACATACTCTTCATCGCAAACCCGCACTTCTTCCCCGAAGAACAGGAGAAAAATCTTTGGTGACGATGAAGGGGAATATGTGGATTTTGAGGAGATAAACTAATTCTATCGTTTCTTCTTAAAAAAGTCTTTCATCAGGCGTGCGCATTCATCGGCCAATACGCCTTTCACGACCACCGTTTTAGGGTGGAGCGCATCGGGAGCATAGCGTTGGTATCCCCTCTTTTCATCCGATGCACCGAATACCAACCGACCTGTCTGCGCCCATGCAATGGCTCCTGCACACATCACGCAAGGCTCCACGGTGACATACAGGGTACATTCATTCAGATACTTGCCTCCTAAAGTGTTGGCTGCGGCAGTAATGGCCTGCATTTCGGCATGGGCAGTGACATCATTCAGAGTTTCCGTCAGGTTGTGCGCACGACCGATGATACGGTCACGACATACCACCACCGCTCCTACCGGCACTTCTCCCCTCTCCGACGCTTTCGCGGCTTCCATCAGGGCTTGCTTCATATAATAATTGTCATCTGCCATCTCTTCTCTTACCGCCTCATATCGTGTTCATCAAACAACGTGGGATAATCTTCCTCCATCTGCTGATAGATAAAAGACAACACCGTTTCGCGAAGCCAGCGCGCCTTGTTCGTTATCCGGTATCGTTTCAGATAACCTTCCACAATGCGCACCTCTTCTTCACTCATCAGACATACCATGCGCTGCCTGCGTTTGGGAGCCGATGAAGGCACTTTGACTCTTTTCTTGACGTTGTTTGACATATTCACTGCAAATTTAGTGTTAGTTCTGTAAATTCAAAACATTAAAATGAGTATTTTTGCGTAAAAATGTAACAGAATGGCAAGACATAACGAATTGGGTAAAGAAGGAGAAGAAGTTGCCGCGGCTTATCTGGCCGGGAAAGGCTACACCATACGCCACCGAAACTGGCGTTGCGGCAAGAAGGAACTGGACATCGTGGCTCAATATGAACAGGAACTGATTGTGGTAGAAGTAAAGACAAGGCAGGAAACACGGTTCGGCAACCCGGAAGATGCAGTGACAGACAAAAAGATACGCCGGATTGTAGCCTCGACCGATGCCTATCTGAAGAAGTTTGCATTGGACTTGCCTGTGCGCTTTGACATTATCACTCTGGTGGGAAAAGAATCATCTTTTACTATAGAGCATATAGAAGAGGCTTTTCTATCACCAATATGGTAAAAATTCTTATACTTTATATAATATATAGTAATGGACATAGAAACAATACGTGATTATTGCATCCGAAAGAAAGCCACGACCGAAGAATTTCCTTTCGATGAAGTGACTTTGGTATTCAAAGTCATGGGCAAAATGTATGCCTGCATCGGATTGGACAATCCCGAATGGCTGACCCTAAAGTGTGACCCCGAATATGCACAGGAACTGAGGGAACACCACAGCGGCATAGAGGGAGCTTTTCATTTTAACAAGAAGTATTGGAATCAGGTGTCTTTGCGCGGAGACGTGGAAGACAAGCTGATAAAACAACTCATAGACCACTCCTACGAAGAAGTATGGAAAAAACTGACCCGAAAGCAAAAACAAGAGTACAATGAAATGCCTTGAGAACTATCCATTGATACACATAGCCGAAACAGACTCTACCAACAATTATCTGAGCGGGCTTTGTGACAGAGAACCTGTAGCCGAATTTACCACCGTACAAGCTGACTTCCAGACAGCCGGAAAAGGACAAAGAGGAAACAGTTGGGAAGCAGAGAAGGGAAAGAACCTGCTATTCAGCTTCGTGCTCTACCCTGCTTTTTTGGAAGCACGCCGGCAGTTTGTCCTGTCACAGATAGTTTCATTGGCCGTGAAGGAAGAGCTGGAGCAACAGACGGAAGGCATATCCATCAAATGGCCGAACGACATCTATTGGGATGACAAGAAGATATGCGGTATGCTGATAGAGAATGATCTGGCAGGCATGCACATAGGCCGGAGCATCATAGGAATCGGACTGAACATCAATCAAGAACAGTTTGTGAGCGATGCGCCCAATCCTATTTCGCTGAAACAAGTGACAGGATGTGAACACGACCGCGCCGCTATACTGGACGGCATTCTGCAACGGACTGCCGCCTACTATGCCGAAGTGCAACAAGAAGGAAGCACCCGCATAGCCCGACGTTACCTGCAATCGCTTTTCCGCAGGGAAGGCATGCACCGCTATGCCGATGCCGACGGTGAGTTTATGGCACAAGTGGTAGATGTGGAGCCGGACGGACATTTCATATTGGAAGACGAGAACCAAAGGCTACGCCGATATGTATTCAAAGAAGTAGGGTGCGTAAAATAAACTGTGTCATGCGATAATCTCGTTCAAGCTCATCGGTC
>JAUNIV010000410.1 GCA_030523385.1 Bacteroidales bacterium
TGCTGATGGCACGTATGGCCGGATAACAACTGATGATTTCACCAAAACAGGTGGCAGCCGGGTCGCCGTAATAAGCCGCTTCCACATCGGTGGCCAATATACGGCGCATCTCGGGCAATCGGCCGATGAAGCGTGCTGCCAATAGCGAAGCAGTCTCGCGGCAAGGCTCATCCTGACAAATGGCACTCCCGTTGTTTTCAACCCCGAAACAAAGTCCGGCCTGAATCTGCTCGGTCAGCAGATTGAAGAGTGTTTCCACATTGACCCCGATATGATAATGGATGGTATGACTGTTTACGGTGGGATTGCCGAAATAACCGGGGAAGATAATGGCGCGAGCCAGTTCCACAATCTCACACAACTGTCGGGAGGAGGGCAACGGGTCTCCATCTTTGTGCTGATGGAACAAGCCTTTGTAGGAACGGCTGTCGGACAATTCGTCCGCAACTTGCGTCAAGATGCCGGTGTAGTTGGATGAAGTCATATTGTATTTGTTTTTTGAACGCGACAAAAGTAAGGAATTTCCATCGCATAGGCAATAAATAGCAAAAAAATAGTACCTTTGCGCCATCAGACAACTAACATATCAATAAAAACAAAAAGAAAAATGAACATGCAGGCACACAGTAAACTATGCTGGTTATTGGCACTGATATGCTTCCTGTCCCTATTCCTTTTCTTGGGGGAAAGTCAGTTCAACACACGCGGCGAGCCGCGCGAAGCGGTGGTGGCACTCGCCATGCTGGAACGCGGAAACTGGGTACTCCCCATCACCAACGGAGTGGATATGGCTTACAAGCCGCCTTTGTTTCATTGGGCCATCGCCACTATTTCTGCCGTGACGGGACAAGTGACGGAATATACTTCGCGCATGCCCTCTGCCATCGCGCTCACGGCCATGGTGCTGTGCAGCTTCCTGTTTTATGCCCGAAGACGGGGCACGGAACTGGCCTTTCTGACCGCACTCATCACGCTGACCAACTTTGAAGTACACCGGGCCGGAGTGAATTGCCGTGTCGATATGTTGTTGTCTGCCCTGATGGTATTGGCCCTGTACCAGCTCTACCGATGGGGAGAGAAACATTTGCGGGGCATCCCTTGGATGGCCATCCTGTTTATGAGCGGAGCCATGCTTACCAAAGGGCCTGTGGGCATTGTGCTGCCGTGCTTGGTCATGGCAGTGTTCTTGTGGATAAGAGGCATGAACTTCGTGCGCATCTTTCTGTCTTTTGCCGCTGTGGGAATAGCCTCGTGCATCCTTCCTGCCTTGTGGTATGTAGCTGCCTGGAAGCAGGGAGGCGATGAGTTCCTGCAATTAGTCATGGAAGAAAACGTGCTGCGCTTCTTGGGCAAGATGTCGTATGCCTCGCACGAGAATCCCGCCTATTATAATGTAGTGATGCTGCTGGCAGGCTATGTTCCCTACACTCTGTTGGCACTCATTTCGTTATTCACACTGAAGTACAAGAAGATACAGGGAACTCCCGCCCGATGGTGGACACAGCTGAAACAGTACATCCGGCAAATGGACGATGCCCGTCTGTTCTCGCTGTTGAGCTTCGCCATCATCTTCATCTTCTATTGCATCCCGAAGAGCAAGCGCAGTGTCTATCTGCTTCCTGTCTATCCGTTCTTAGCTTATTTCTTGGCAGAATACATACTCTATCTTATAAAGAAAGGCCCGAAAGCCATCCGGATATATGCCGTCATATTGGGTTCGCTGAGTGTGTTGCTGACTGCGGCCTTTGTGGCAGTGAAATGCGGAGCGGTGCCCCACAGCATCTTCCACGGCAAACATGCCGCTGAAAACATAGCCTACTTGGAAGCATTGGAGAACATCCCTCTCAGCTTGCCCGTATGTCTGACGGTGCTCCTTCCCTTGCTGCCGGTGGTTATCTACTTTTGGCAAAAAGGCAAGACGACCCGCCAGAGCTTTGCCGCGTATAGTGCCATAGCCATGACCTGCTGCATCTTCTTCGCTTTGGATGGTGTCTATCAGCCGGCTGTATTGAATGTAAAGTCCAACAAACCGGTGGCCGAACGCATAGCCGAAATAGCTCCCGAAGGAACCATCTACTCATACATCACCCTGACCGCAAAGGAAAACCGGATGCATCCGTTCAGCATCAACTTCTATTTGGGCGACCGGGTAGTGCCGTTTGAAGACTTTGC
>JAUNIV010000023.1 GCA_030523385.1 Bacteroidales bacterium
CAGCCACTTTTCATTTACTTTGGCGACTTATAAATTGTCATGAGGGTTTCATTTGACTTTTCGATTAATAAAAGGTTAATAATAAAAATTAATTCATGGCTGCAAAATAATGTTATACAGCTTAATAATTTCTCCTTTTATCTGCCAAATTTGTGTCTTTCCCTTAAAATGGACGATAAGAGTACAAACAAAAGTCAAAGAACGCACAAAATCTTATTCAGATATTATTCGATGAAATGGGCTTATTTTTGCTTTAATTTCAGCTGGCGATACTCTTTAGGAGTCATTCCGAACTTATAAAAGAATTCTTTATAGAAATAAGAACGGCTGATGATTCCTACTTCGCTTACCACATCCGTTATGGACAAATCTGTTTCTGTAAGCAGACGCGCGGCTTTTTCCAATCTATAATTTTTAATGAAATCTGTAGGCGAAACGCCATTGATTTCTTTAAACTTTCTGTAGAACTGGCGCGGGCTTAGGAACATCTTTTCTGCCAAGAAAGAAGCACCAAGGTCTTCGGTGTCCAAGTTCTCTTCTACTATGGCAGTGAGTTTCTCCATAAATTCCGTTTGCTCGGGCGACGGGGAAGCGCTTTCTTTGGAGATAGGTTCGGCCAGACTCGTCAGTATGGCATTTTTGTCATCCGATATGCGGCGGACTGCCATATCCACAATCTCCCGTAAGAACAAGATACTGAAAGGCATCACCACAAAACTATCTACCAAACCCATGAACCGGCGATGGAGCAAGTCGGCCGCCTTCCATGTGAGCATCAGTACGACCGCAGTCCGTGCCAGCAATCCTTTGTTGGCGTTCACATATTCCATGAACTTCTGTTCTTCCTTCAGATAGATAAGCGTATCGGCCAAAAACACATCGGGCATGTCTTGCCTGAGAGAATCGAATGCCTCTTTCAACGTATGTACGCACTTCACCGTATAGATGTCTGAAAGCATGTTCTCTACCAGCCAGACTATTTCTATCTTGTTTTCCAACAGGAGCAGTTTCTTTTTGTTTGCCTGTTCGGCTTGCCTGGTATGTTCTTGCACGGGGAAGAGATAACATATCCCTTTGCCCAGTTCGCATGTCACGGTTACTTTCATCGCTTTCAATGCATACTGGTATAGCCATCGGTATAAACAAAGGTTGAAATTCCCTTCGGCTGTTTCTGCCGGTATCTCTTCTTCTTTTTCTGACAGCAGCCTGACCGTATAAGCATCGGGCACCTGCCACCATAATGACAGGACACCCTCTTCCATGGAGGCCGACAGAGCGGCAGGCACTTTGTCACGAAGTGCGCGGGCATATAGGAAGTGAAGAATATATCCTAATGCAAAAGACGGCAAAGTGACACGCAAATCTTCGTTTATATCCGTATGTATGTCTGATAAATCTTTTATCCCTTCTTCAGACAATCGGCTGAGTACGGCATCCGACAGGTCTTTCAGCTTTGTATCACCTTCAGTCTCAATGGTAGTCGGCAAGTAGCTGTCCAATGACATGTCGGTCTCCCAAGATACACCCGTCTCATGCTTCATCAGCTGCCTGATGAGTCTTTCGCGACGATAAAACCGGCGTGCCAGCAAAACTGCATAAGCTAACAACACAATGAATATCAGCAAATAAGCAGTATATGCCCACGAAGAAAGATACCACGGAGGCAGAATGGAGATGTGTAAAGAGAAAGAAGGATATTCACTGTCGAATGCATCTTTTTTGTATTGCACCCTCAAAGTATAGTCGCCGCAAGGCAATTCGTTGAACACCGCCACAGGTTTGGACGAGAAAGCAGACCATTCTGTATCTTTCTTCCCTTCCAGACGATAGGAGTATTCAAAATTGTCTCCATCCACAAAATCGGGAGCCACAAAAGAAAGAGAGAAAGAAAGACGATTTCCTTTCAGTGTGAGGGTTTGGCTCTCTTCATCGTAATAATCGTAGAAGTTGGCCGGCTCCATTCCTAATGTCAGCCCTCGGAAGCAAAGTTCCGGATAGTGTTCGGCTTCGTCCACTCCTTTCTTTTCCAAATAAAGCAAACCGTTGATGCCGCCAAAGAAAAGTTTCCCGGAGTAACGGCACTTATGGAAAGCATCGTCACTGAACTCCCCTATTTGGAGTCCGTTGCTATAATAATAGGTATGGAAAACATTGTTTTCCGGATTATATTTCACCAGTCCTTTGTTGGTGCTCAACCATAAGAAACCGTCGTCGTCTTCCAGTATGCCATGAATCATGTCGTTCAGAAAGCCCTGCTCCTTGCCTATGCAAGAGAAAGTAGCCTGCCCTTTCTCGTCCAGAGTCATGCGCACCAATCCCGAGACGGTACCTAAATAGAAAGTGTCGTTCTTGCGATAAATGGACAGGATGTCATTGGTAGAGCGTTTGCTTTCCTGTCCGGGTTGATAGATGGTGTATGCTTCTGTGCGGATGTTGAATTTCACCAATCCCCTTCCCCGGCTTCCCAGCCATATCAGTGAGTCACAGTCTTGCCACAAAGGGAAGAAGTCGCCTATCTCTTTGCCGTCATCCGATTTGAATATGAACTGTCGGGTATGCCGGGCAGTCAATACACCGTTTTTCTCTTTCCCTAACACTACTCTGCACACTCCGTTGCCCGAGGTTGTCATCCACAACGTAGAATCATTTTCTTCGTATAACCAATGTACTTTTTCCAATGCTTCCGTATCGCCTTCCAACGGGATGACCATGTCTTGCCGATAATCGTAATAAGACAGGCCCGGCTTATCGGCAGAGCCTATCCACAACCTGGAAGCATATCGGCTCGGGGTGATGCCAAAGATTTGAAATTCGCTACCGCCGCGTTCATAATTGGGCAGCGACCTTTTGTTGCGAGGGAAATAGACAGATATCGGAGCCGATGAAAATCCTTCGTCGGCATAGTCTTCATAATGTTCCACCCGTATCAGTCCGTCGCCTTTGGTACCAAACCACAGGTTTCCAAGCGAATCGGTATAGATGGAACGTACCTGTCTGGTGATTTTTCCCAGCATTTGGCTGAACATTAATTGTGTGGACATGGATTTCTTTTTAGAGCAGACCACGACTCCCTGACCGTCCGTACCTACCCATATCGTGTTCTGCACGGGGTCTTTATAGATACTGAAGATACGCAAGTTGCGGTCAATGAAGCTTTCGCGATACTGGTTCGCAGCTTCCAGTCTCATCAGTCCGTTCTGAATGAAAGCAATGACAATATCGTCATAAAAAGAAACGATGCCTTTTATGTCGCCGTATGCTTTTACCAGTTCGCCTACATTGCGTATATATACTTTGGTGTTTCGTTCGATATCGAAAATATATAAGTTCATCTGTTTGTCCACCAGGCTTAATATGCCATTTTGGTAGGAAGCATATTTGATTTGCACCGGGTGGATATTGGCACGGACCATCGAATATGTCACTTCATTCCCGTCTTTATCCCGCTTTGCCTTGTATCGGAAGATACTGTTGTCCTCAGAAGAAAATAGCCAAAGATAATCTTTGTCGTCAACAAACGAAAGGTTCTCTTGGAAAGACTTCTCTACCTGACACATTTCGCGGAAGTCGCTTTCTTGAGGATCATACCAATAAAGCTTATGGCCGTCAAGCACCCATGTGGTACCTTCCCGGTTGGATACCAGCTGATATTCGGACGAAAACAGTTCGTGGGTCTCTGTCACACATCTTTTCTTTAGCGAGAAACGGTTTACGCCTTTGTTGGTGGTAATCCACAGGCTATGGTCTTCGGCCGCATCTACGTCATAAATAACATTGTTGAGCAGTTGCTTTTTGTCTGTTTCATCGGTGCGATATACTTCCATCGTATGCCCATCGTAATTGTCCAGCCCGTCGTAAGTGCCAAACCACATCAGCCCCCAATCATCCTGAAAGATGGACAAGACGGCACTGTGGCTCAGCCCTTGACTATAGTCTATCTTCAGCAGAGAGTATTCGTCCGAAGCATGCAGCGCTACCGGCAGGATTGCAAGTAGGATATTCAATATGAATGATTTATGTATTTTCATAAGCATTTTGTATGGCGTGGCAAATGTAGCGATTATTTCTCAGCCGAGGAAATACTAAGGTATTAATTTGTCGTTTATGCTTGCATTATGTTGGTTTGTGCTGTACATTTCTTTCTTGTCGCCAGATATAAAATTAAATCACTGCCACTGATTCGTCAGTCAGTGGCAGTGATTAGTTAATCAGTGGCAGCGATTGACGAATCAGTGGCAGTGATTTAATTTTGCACCCGGCTTTAGCCAAGTTTACAATTCGTTCTGAAGAAGTTGGTACTACGCTTTCATCAATTCATCAGTTTGTTCTTCAGCACTTGCATCCAGTAACCGCCTATGACAGAGCGTGCCTGGAAACCGCGTTGCTTGGGCTCGATGGTCCATGTCCAGTCGGTCATGGGGACGCGGTCGGGCGTTTCATTCATGTACAACCAGATGGGAGATATCAGATTTTCAAAGTCTGCGCGATTGTCGGTCATGGCAGCCGTCCACATAATCCAGTCGTTCTTGGTATAAGTTTCGCGGTTATCCAGCGGAAGACCGTAACGGTTCTGAACTGTTTTGTAATAGGCTATCTCCTTACGCATGACTTCATCGGGGAAGATGTTGAACCCTAACAATTTGTCCCATACCATGTTGTACTTCTGGCTCCATGTGCCCGGTTTGTCGAACGTGAGACGGTAGTGGTCGCCGTCATCGGCCATCTTTACCCATTGGGCAGCCATTTCCTTGGCTTTGGACATGTATTTTTCAGCCACATCCTTTTTGCCGGACATTTCTGCCAGACGGGCATAAGAGGCAATACCCATGATGGCTTTTATCGACAAGTTGGTATTGTGTGCAAAGTGTCCTGCGAAGTCGTCGGTACAAAGTTGGTTCTCCGGATCGAGTCCTTTTTCTACCAGATAATCCGTCCATACGGTCAATACATCCCAATGCTTGGCTGCATAGTCGGCATTTCCTTCCACGGCAGCAATGGCAGCTGCAAGTATCAGCATATTGCCGCTTTCTTCTACCGGCATGTCACCACCATATACTTGTCCGTTGGCCTGTGGGTAAGTACCTATATCGTGAGCAGCAAAAGGCTTGGTCCATCGGCCGCTTTCGCTATAATACAAGATACCATTCATCATGCCTTTTTGCAAGTCAGGATTGTAAACCAAGAACAGAGGTGCCGAAGGATAAGTAAGGTCAACGGTGTTGATACATCCGTTACTGAAATTCTCTTTGGAGAGATACAGCAGTTCGCCCTCGGGCGACTCTACCAGTTTGTGGGCAGCCATTACCTGACGATATGCAGTAGCGCAAAGTTCGGCATATTGTTTGCCGCCTGCTTTTTCAGCATCGTTGTAAAGGCGATTGTCAAATTCTGCACAACGTTTCATCAGAGAATCATATTCTTTTTGAGCTTTCCCCAGTTGTGAGAAGATTGTCTCGTTTCCTTTCCGGTTCCAATAAGGACGCAAGTTCTGACCAAAGTACTGGATGGAGTAGATGTCATCGTAAGCCAGCATGATGTAACCTTTAGCCGATTTCTCTTTGCCCAGTGTGCAGCGCATGGCCAGTTTGTCTTGTCCGTCGGTGACGGTTGAGTTCAACTCTTCGCCCTTCAGGAAGCTTTGGCGCAGCCCGAAGGTCTCGCCTGTGGCCACGGCTGCCTGTCCTTGAGGTGCTGCCAGGTAGAAATATCCCCAATCAATACGCAGGTCGTCTCCACGTTTAGCCAATATGGGTTGTTCTTCGCTGCCTGTCGAAGCATATATCAGTCCGTCTTGTTGTCCGGTCTTGCTTACAGACCTCTGCTGAGGCTGGTCAACTGCCCATTGGGAACTGGCTTCGAAATAGATTTCAACATCGTGGGCTTGTCCGTCAGTCGATGTCGTTTCATACGTCAGGTAGTTTACGGGACGTGTCATCAGGTCCAGATCATCCATCAGCATAGGAGCGGTGAATGTAATGTTCAGGTTTACCGATCCGCAGTTGAAGCTGTAGTAAGTCTGTGTAGCCTGTACATCGGCCAATGTCTGTGTGGCAGTCTCTGCAAAGAAACGGGTGTTCTCTTTTTCAGCCAACAGTCCGAAGTCCAACAGTCCGTTGCCTACGCGGTTGTGGCAATAAGCTGCTATCAGGTTTTCTCCTTGTTTCAGCGAGGCAAGAGCTTCGCCTGTCAGTTTGAGGAGTACGTTCTTTTTGCATTCGTTGCCGGTTTCTACTACTTTCACTCCGTTGATGTAGATTGTCACATCGTCGTCATGTGAATATTCCAGATAGATGTTTTTGCCTTCTGCAGGTTCTGTCAGCTTGCATGTGCGGCGCACCCAGATGTATTCGCTACCCCATTGGGTTTTGGCTGTGGGTTCGTTTTCCATCGTGCCGAATGCTCCTGCACCTGTTTTCCAGGCTGCATCATTGAATCCGTCTTTTTCCCATCCGGCAGCAGGCTGGGTAAAGGTGTATTTCCCTTCCCATGCAGTCTGCAATGAGGTGCCTGATAGCGGATAAAGCTCCAATTCTTCTTCACCCATGAAGCGATAGGCCTTTCCGTCCACCTTGGCGATGCCCAAGAGTGGAAAGTTCTTTCCGGTCCAGTGCTTTACAGGGTTGTCATAAAGATGATCGGCTGCCGACCATGCACTGGTGTAGGGGTCAATGGTCACCAACGGATAAGAAGGTGCGCGTAATTCGTTCTTTGTACGCTCAAGGGGCATATTGCTCGTGCAGCTGCCCAATAGTGCCGTGGCACAGAGTAAAGTGATTAATCTCATATTGTTTCTTTTTTTGTTTTTACTTAATTATTCTAATTCATTGCCCGTCGGGCGGGAAAAGCAACATCAGTGCCGGAATGCCGGATGCTGAGTAACTGTCAATACAATCACCTTCGGGCAGGGCTTCTTCATATTTCCCTCCGCATAAGTCTCGGATCTTGTCTCTGTTTGCCCAGCCGTAGCCGATGGTACGTTGCAGGAACGGAAGATACTGCCTTTGTCCGCATTCGTAAACCAGCATGGCCATGTATTGGGCCAGGATAGCCGTATAGATGCCTTGCTCTATCCCCGATTCAAAGGGAAGCAATCCATGAGGAGCCGACATGGTTCCGACCACATAGTCTGCCGCCTGTATGGCGTTGTCCAGGTATGCCTGCTCGCCGGTAACTTGGTAAAGCAATACCGAACCTCCAATAAAGGTAGCCTGATTATATACATGAGCCTTCCAGTCGGGCTTATGGTTGCCATGACGGCTGTCAGCTATTTGTCCGCTTGCGGCGTCAAACAGATTATCAGTCCCCCAACGATAGATTTCTTTGGCTTTGTTCAGGTATTGCTCCTTTTCATCATCGGGCACCAGTCTGTAAAGCATGGTGGCTGCCACTACAGTGGGGAAATTGATGCATGCCATCTTTCCGTCTTTTTCACTGTCGTTGGGCTTAGGGTTCCGGATAGGTTGCCATTGCCAAAACATGCCACCGTTCTTGGAATCGTATGAGCCGGTATCTCCTACTTTCGGTGAACCATACCATACCCGATTAAAGCTTTTCTTTGCGAAATCAAGGTATTCCTTATCACCAAACAAGGCGTATGCTCGGGTCAATGTGATGGTCCACCACTGAATATCATCATAGATGAACCATCCTGTATTTTCATTGTTATCATCGAAATCGAAACCTACATACTGCGCTTTGTTTCCTTCAAAGATGTCACGGCTCAACTTTTCGTATTGCTTAGCCCGGTGCCTGTCTTTCTGTTTCCGCGCTAATTGGCAGGCATTCATGGCCATGTCCCAATAGATGGGCTGACACCAGATAGCAGCTGCCCCGTTCCAGCGATCGGTAGCTTGCGGAAAAGAAGTGTCTGTTTTATAAATGTATTTAGTATGGTCTAACAAATAACTATTGAAACTGTCATAGGCCTTCCACACATCGGCCTGCGTGTAAGGAGGCACTTCGGCCTTGATCATGCAGGCGATGTGTGCAAAGAGCAGCCATAAAAAGACTTTTGTCCGTTTCATGCGTTCCCGAAAACTTTATTTCAATCTTATAACCTTTGAATAGATGGCTTGGTCAGACCCGGAAGGCCATAAGGCAATGCGCCCAAACAGGGTGCCCCGTATTAAAGCCGTCTGAAACATCTGATGGTCCGTATAATCTTTGCTGCTAAAGTGGTAGGTTTGTCCACCTTCGGCATACTCACCCATTTGGTCATCGTCATAACGATCCACATTATGCTCGGCGTCATTCAGATATTGCGTAGTGCCCAAAAGCAGCATCACACGGTCTATGCCGTGGCCAGCTATCCGGTTTATCTTAAAGGAGGCATTCACTTGATTGCCGTTCAGCGTGATGGCAGCATCCTCTACCAAGTAGTAGGGCACCACCTCTACATCTTGTGTAGCCACTCCATGCAGGTCTATCTCAATGGTATCTCGTCCTTCGGATGTCCAAGGGCCGTTGCCGGCTCTGGTAATGAGTTGATACTGCCCGTCGAAGATACAAACCGAAAATTCTCCGTCCTGGTTTACGAATACCTCTACCGGGTCATGTTTCTGGTAACCGCGTTGGTAGAGCTGCAACTTTACGGCTTCATTGCCGCGCAACTGCAAGGCTTGTCCGTTATAAACCACCCGTCCCTTGATGAAGGAAGTCGGTTCGTCATAATTGTCTTTCGTACAACCGGTCAGCATCAGGGCAAACAATGCCAACAGCATACCTATTTTATTTATTGTCTTCATTTTATTCTTGTATTTTAAGGTTATTGATATGGGTTCTTTACCAATTTGGGGTTGTTGTTGATCCATCCGTTGTCTATGGTCGAATAATAGTGTTCATCCAGGCATTTCAATGGACGACGGTATAAATCCAACGTCTGCATGTTTTTTTCCACGAATACCCATTTGCCGTTGTTGGCATCGCCCGGGGCTACAACCTTGAAAGGCCATAAGCCGAGCCGTTGTGAGGTACGTACATTGGGGTCTCCGGTCCATATTTTGTCGGCCTGCATCCAGCGTTTCAAGTTCCACCAACGATGGCCTTCGAACGCAAACTCTACCTGGTATTCGTGCATGATTCTGGCATGGTCTATTGTGGTGAGCGGTTGTATGCCTGCACGCTCGCGTACTTTATTAATATAGGCAAGAGCCGTAGCGTCCTTATCGTTGCGTGAGAGTTCCCAAGTGGCTTCAGCCGCCATCAGATAAGCTTCAGACAAACGGAAATAAACATTCCACATAGCCGAGCCGCGTCCAATGGTACCTGCCGCAGGTGTTTCATCCAGGTATTTGCGAATGTAGAATCCTGTACGGTTTATCTCGCGTTCATTACCTGCAAAGGGGCCGTTATTGGCTGTAATCAGGTTATGGTTGTCATCGTAAGAGTTGCGTGAAGAAGTCTTTTCTACCCAACTGCCGTTTTCTCTTACCAGTTGTCCGGCTTGAAGCTCTATGGCCTGTCCGCCGAATGTGGAGCCCGGTACGAGAATAGAACCCATCAGACGGGGGTCACGTTGTTCAAACAAGTCAGTAGGCTGGTCAAAGAATACCGGATTATCGGGTGTTCCTACCTCGAAGGGGACAGTGGTTCCCCGCTGCTCTTCGGAAGCATTGATAGGCTCGAATGCTTCAACCGTGTTTAATAATGCGGAAAGGTTGTCACTACCTGTATCCTGTTCTATGCTTTTGGGCAAGTTACACTGAGTGAAGTTGTGCGTTTGTCCCGGCGAGATATAATCACGGGTCCAGATTACTTCCGTATTTCCGTCTTTTTGGCAAACGGCTTTGTAGAAGTTATCGGCTAAGGCACTTACGGTATTTTCACGAGTCGTCATCAGCGTGTAAGGCCCGTTTTCTATGACATCTTTGGCAGCCGCCAATGCTGTCTGGTAATATTCTTGTGCCCGTGAAGCAGGGATTCCGATTTCTCCACCCTCGGTGCGCAAAAGCGGATGTTCTTGTGCAGTGTTATAGGTAGCCAATGAAGCAGCTGTCAGTGCGGCACGAGCTTCCAGCATTTTGCATACCCAATAGTTGGCACGGGCGGAATTTGTATTGGTCGATTTGCTCAGCATGTCTGCTGCCTCACGGCATTCGGAGATGACATAATCATAGAGTTCGGCTTCCGTGGAGCGGGGAACTTGCAGGGTAGTGATGTCCATGTTGGGATCATAAGTATATACTTCATCTCCCATGATGGGTACACCGCCCAAGGTACGTCCCATGCAGAAATATAACCAGGCACGGATATATTTGGCTTCGCCGATATAAGTCTTCTTGGTTGCTTCATCTACAGCCGTAGATTCTTTCACACCCTGTAAGAACTGATTCAGGTCGCGAATCAGTGTGTAATCATAAGGTCTCCATTTGTTGCGGTCGATGCTTTCATCGTCATGATTCCCGTAATCAATGGCTTCGTCCATCATGGTCCAAGTACCCCAGTCGGCCAAGTGTTGCCCAAGCGTGATACGTCCGTAAAAATTAGCCAGGACGGAACGTGACAGAGTGGCATCGCCATAAGTCTGGTCCTGTGTCAGCAAGGTATCAGGAGTGGTGTCCAAGAAACCGCTGCAACTGCCGAAAGACATTGCTGTGGCAATCAGTGCCACACATATATAGTTCTTTTTCATTGTCGTTTAAAATTTAAGATTTACACCAACATTTATTATTCGCATAGGAGGATAATCCAAACCATTGTCCGAAGCACACTCGGGGTCCATGACAGAGAGGTTGGACAGCGTTAGCAAATTGGTTCCGGATACGAACAGGCGCAGATTGCTGAGTCCTGTCTTGCCCAACCATTGTTTGGGGAACGTATAACCGAGTTCCAAGTTACGCAGTTTGATATAGGTGACATTGTGCAACCAGAAAGAACTCTTGTCATAAGCACTTGTTTCATCGGAGTTGAGTCGCAACATAGGATACTTGCCCGGAATCAGCGTGCTGTTTGCATCCCAAATGTCAGACAGATGCCAAGCGTCTTTCAACACTTCATCAGGGCTGTTTCCATCGTTCTGGAACGGACGTGCTGTTTCATAGCACTGATTCCATGAAGTCATTCCCGAACCGGTCCAGTCCATGGCCAGGTCGAATCCTTTCCAAGAAGCAGACAGATTGATACCGAAATTGATAGTCGGTGTACTGTCCACACGATAACCGATGGGGCGTTCATCCAGGTAGTTGATAACACCGTCACCATTCTGGTCTTTGTACATGATGTCTCCCGGCACTACCGTGCGGTTACCTTTGCGGTCATTGTCTATCGGGTAAGTGGCAATCTGTTCCCAGCTTTCAAAGCGTCCTACGGCTTCATATCCCCAGTTTACGTATCCTACACGGTGCCAAATGCTGTTGCGGTATTCATCCCATGAGTTACTGAAACGTGGTTTATATTGTTCCCAATCCCAGAAGCGGGCGTAAGTGATGTTTCCACCTATACTGTAATTAAAGTCATTGATTCGGTCTGTCCAGCTGATTGAGGCATCAAAACCCTTGTGCATGTCTGATTTCAAGTTTTCTTTGGGCAGAGAGAAACCTACTTCATTCGGTATCAGTACGTCGTAACGTGATTCGGGAATACCTTCACGCAACCGGCGGAAATAGTCCACCTGTACATTCAGGCGATTGTTGAGGAAACCGAAATCTACACCGATGTCCAGAATCTTGGCCGTCATCCATGAAAGCGTCTGATTAGGCAGGCCACGAGTGCTTGTTCCTACTATCCAATTGCCATCCAGCACCGCACCGCCACTGTTATAATTATATCCCGGCAGGTAATCGAAAGCCGAATAGTCCGAAACGTCATCATCACCTACTTCACCATAAGAACCGCGGAGTTTGAAATTGGTTACGATTTGTCCCAGCTTGCTGTCCTTCCAGAAGTTCTCTTCAGAAACACGCCATCCCAAAGACGCTGACGGGAAAAAGCCCCAACGATGTCCCGGGCGGAATTTCCATGAGCCATCCCAACGGGCTATCAGTTCTACCAAGTATTTGTCTGCATAGCTATAATTGATACGTCCTAAGTAGCCCATGCGTGCTTCGGTGCGATTGCCGTCATCGTTGAACTCTACGATTTCGTTCATGCGAATCAGATCCATAGCGTTGGACACAGGTACGGAGTGAATCCAGGTTTTAGGACGTTTGCGCTGACTGGCCTCAAATCCGGCAACGGCAGTGATGGAATGGTCGCCGAACTTACGGTCGAAGTTCAGTTGGAAGTTAGAAAACTGGTCTTCTACTTTTTCACGATTGCGCTCTCTGTAAGGGTTCGTCATTCGGTCGGTTACATAATATTCATCGGTTTGTTCGTTGTAGCCATAAAGTTCATAGGTATATTCTTGATTGTCCAGTTCGTTGTATGCATAATAATAGCCCAACATTCCTTTAAATTTCAGTCCTTTTAGCAATTCATATTCTAAGTTCCCATTTAACTGAATCACTCTCCATACGTCTGATACACGGCCTGTCGTGTTATAATTCAGAAGGGCGAAGTTGGTTTCTGCCTGGTCGGATACTTTTTGCGGATAAGACGGATTGTCGTTGGCATACGGACGGCGAGTCGGTTGGTTCTTCATGGTGGCAAAACGTGGCAACCAAGTATCATCGGCTCCCGGTACACCCGGGTGACGACGGTCTTCGATGCGGCCGTTCATATTGGCACCTACTTTCAGACGTTCGTTTACATTCATTTCGATGTTCATCTGTGCATTGGTACGCCGGAAACCACCGTAGTTACGGATGGTAGCATCTTGGTTAATGTGAGAGACAGATACATAGTAATTGGCTTTGTCTGTTCCGCCGGAGAAGTTGGTATTTATATAGTATTGCGGTGCACTGACCCAGATGTATTTCCCCCAATCCCATCCTTGGTGTTGAGTGTCCGAGCCTGCCATCCATTTGTCATACTCTTCCTTGCTGTAACGTCGGTTTCCGTCAGTGCGACCGGAAAAGGTTTCTGCCGTAACATAAGCGTGTACGTAGTCTTTTACATCAGCGGGACTGATAAACTCGGAATTGTGTTGCCATCCGTAATAAGCATTCACGGAAACTGTGTTCTTGGTGTTGCGCGTTCCCTTTTTGGTGGTGACAACTACTACACCGTTTGCAGCCCGCACGCCATAAAGGGCAGCAGAAGCATCTTTCAGTACCGATATTGACTCGATATCATTAAAGTTCATCTGGCTGAATTGCCCTGTATCAGAGATTACACCATCAATGACATACAACGGATTACCCATGTTGCGGATTTGCAAAGCCGTCTCAGCTCCGGGGCGGCCGTCTTGCTGGCGTGTGTTTACACCGGCTATCTTACCAACCAATGCACCGCCTGCCGTCACAGCCGATGAACGTGAAATGTCTTCTGACTTCACTGATGAAACGGCACCGGTCAGTGTCGCTTTTTTCTGTGACATACCGAAACCTGTAATGACAACTTCGTTCAACATTTCCGTTTCTTCCTGAAGGGTCACTTGCAGGGTTCTTGAATTACCTACTTTTACTGTCTGGGTAGTGTAACCGATATAAGAAATAACCAAAGAGGCACCTGCTTCCGCATTGATTACAAATTTGCCATCCATGTCGGTAATGGTACCCTGAGAGGTGCCGCTTAGTTTCACTGTAGCTCCGATAATCGGCTCACCATTCGAATCTACTACAATACCTTCAACGGTATTTCTTTGTTGTACTGCTTCTGTCGGCATCTTCACCTCGGAAGTCTTTGTCCCCTTGGCAAAGGCGTAAGTTCCCTGCATACAGGCGAAAGCAGCCAGACACAAAGGAATGCGCCACATCCTGTCTTTAAAGGCAGGAACAAGCATTTGCTCTTTTTTGCTCATAGTAAAAAACTTAAAAGTTAATAATATAAATGTTATTAGTCGTCCTGCAACAGCTGATTGCGTTGCAAATGAAGTTGATTCTCGGCTTTTTGTATAGAAGAAAACAGCCAATAAAAAGCAAAATCGGTTCAGGCCGGAATTTGTTTTTCTTTTCTCACCACTTATATATAAAGGTAGGGGG
>JAUNIV010000411.1 GCA_030523385.1 Bacteroidales bacterium
GAGATTTCAGGCGAAGAATAGTAGGAGTAAATATTGACAAAGCTTTTTTTTAAAGCAAATACATTTTACCGAATAATTCAATGCCAAATTACCGAAAAGAATTGTGCCAAACAACCGATTTCCTGTTTGAAGCAATGCGTGTAAGAGATTTACGGATGTTTGCTGAAGCATTAAATGGTAAGGTGTACCATTATCGTGATAAGAGTGGCTTGGAATGTGATGCGGTAATACATCTTCGTAATGGGATATATGGATTTAGAAATAAAGCTCGGAGGCGAGCCATTGATAAATGATGGCGTGAAAACGCTTAATGCGCTGGCCGGGCTGATTGATACAGCGCGTATGAAAGTACCTACATTTAAAATGATATTGATGGCTACGGGAGAGTACGCCTATCGCCGTTCCGATGACGGGATTTATATCGTTCCGATAGGATGTTTGAAACAATAGTCGCCTTTTGCATATTAAAAGCAAGGAAAGACGTTACCAAAAATCAGGAACATTCTTTCCTCGCTTAATGCAAACATATACGATATCGTTTATAAATGTACATATATAGCGTCGGTAATCACTCTTTTTCAATCTTCCAGTCCGTAATGGTACGTTTCTCGCCGTCAAAGTTGATACCTACCTTTACAATGGGAAGCCCGCAGAGCGCAAACCGTTCGGGATAGTTTTTCAGGTCAATCTGTTGCATGGCGACATCGGCATCCTTGTTTAATTTCAGTTCTATCACGTAAAGTACGGATGCTGTACGCATCACCACATCCACCCGTCCGCGTGGAGTACGTACTTCCACATCCGTATAGTGGCCTAGCAAGGTAAAAATAAGATAAAGCATCTGCTGGTAATGGCCTTCGTAATGGGTGTTTTCGCAATAAGGGACAGTGGAAAGAATAGTCTGCATCAGTCGCAAAGCTCCTTCCATGTCTTCAAAGTAAATACACTCTGCCATTTCGCCTACCAATGTGTTGATCATGGCAGGACGCTGCACGTAGTTGACCAACAGACTGCGCATCAGTCCTATGCGCACCTCCTTGTTGGGGATGTCGAGCAGGTAAAGCTCGGAGAAGGGAGAATAGTTTTGGATGGTGATGTAGCCGCTTTGGTATAACAGCGGGGTGATGTCCGTTATCCTTTCGGTTGGGGCGTCGAAGTCTGCCGCTACGCATTTCCGTCCTCCTATCTGTTGGGGGATTACCTGGTACTTACGTAACATCTCTATCAGATAAGTAGGCGTGCCGCTGCCAAACCAATAGTCATCAATCTTGTTTCGGGCAAACGCATTCATCAGGCTGAACGGATTGTAGATGTCGGGCGATGGCCAGGTAAAATGATAGCCGTCGTATTTTTCTTTGAGCTTCAGCAAGACTTCTTCGTTTGTCAGGCCAAGAGTGGAGGCCAGTCGGTTGATGTGGTCTGGCATTTGGTTCCGTATTTCTTCTTCCGTAATGCCACAGATGGCGGAATAAGCCTTGAGCATGCTGATGTTGGAGATATTATTCAGTTCGCTGAATATGCTCAGTTGGGAAAATTTGGTGATTCCGGTGAGGAACACAAAGCGCAGATAAGGGTCGCACGATTTCAAAGGAGAATAGAAATTGCGCATCACGTTGCGAAGGATGGGCAGGTTCTTTTCTTCGTGCACCACATCAAGCAACGGAGCATCGTATTCGTCAATCAGTACGACTACCTTTTGTCCGGTCTGTTTGTAAGCAGTTTGTATAAGAGCCTTGAGCCTGCCGTTAAGAGTCGTTGCCTTCTCCGGCAGTCCGTACTTCTTCTCATGCTCATAAAGTTGCATGTCAAGCATATCTGCCAATGTCTCTTCATTTACATGCTTTGCATCGCTCATGTCGAAGTGTATCACAGGATATACTGTCCAATCCTTTTCCAACCGCTCGATAGCAAGATCCTCGAATAAATCTTTTCTGCCCTCAAAGTAACAGTGCAGAGTGGAAGTCAATAAAGACTTACCGAACCGCCGGGGACGACTCAGAAAATAATATGTGGTATCGGAATGTGCCATCTGGTAAACATACTCCGTCTTATCAATATACAAGAAATCACCTTCACGTAACTTATCGAAGGTCTGTATGCCCACCGGGCAGCGTTTCAGTTGGTGCTGTGCCATAATCGTTCACTTTGATGCAAAAATAAGCA
>JAUNIV010000412.1 GCA_030523385.1 Bacteroidales bacterium
TTTACTTTCGGATTGTTGCGTTTTATCTGTATCGCAGCTAAACATCCAGCTGCGCCAGCACCTATAATTGCTACATTCATAGAAGGCTATTTCTCGTCTTCTTTATAATAATCCTCCCACTCCTTCATAGCAGCCTTCCAGTCGGTAGCTCCATTCTCTATAGCTTCAGCTTCCTTGGCAGCCTCATCGCGTTCTTTGTCGCGAGCACGCTTCTCCTTCATCGAAGCAATTGTTGCATCATCCAAAATCTGTATTGCGCCACGCTTAATAGCATCACGCAATTCCGGTTCACCAAACGACTTGCCAGGCTCGTTGAAGTCGGCTATACTAAACTCAAAGTTCACTCTCAGCTGATGTCTAATCTGCTTCTGTTGAAACCTTGTGCCAGCCTCTTTTCGTCTTAGCAACATCGCTATAATATCTATCTCGTGTTGAGAAAATTTAGTTCTACCCATATATAATACTATAATTTTTGCCACAAAGCTACTCATTTTCCTTGTATTATGCAAATTTAGTTTCATACTTCGATATTTTTTCATTAACTTTGCAAAGGTTAGGCTATGCCTATTAAATCTCCAAGAATTATTAACTAAACATTAGTCATATTATATGGCAACAGTAGACGACAAGAAAATTATATTTTCTATGGTGGGAGTGTCTAAAATCATCCCACAAAACCAGAAGCAGATATTGAAGAACATCTACCTCTCGTTCTTCTATGGAGCAAAGATTGGTATCATCGGTTTGAATGGTGCCGGTAAGTCAACTCTTATGAAGATTATCGCCGGACTCGAGCAGCCTACACAGGGTGAAGTTGTATGGAGCCCTGGCTATAGTGTTGGCTACCTGCCACAGGATCCTCCTTTGAATGAGGAGAAGACCGTTAAGGAGAATGTTATGGAGGGCGTACAAAAGGCTTACGACGCTCTTGCTGAATACGAAGACATCAACCTTAAGTTTGGCCTCGAAGAATATTATGGCGATCCAGACAAGATGGATAAGCTCATGCAACGCCAAGCTGAAGTTCAAGACATCATAGACGCTACCGACGCATGGAACATGGATTCTAAGCTCGACCGTGCTATGGCAGCCTTGAAATGTCCTCCAGGCGATTGGCCTGTCACAAACCTCTCGGGTGGTGAGCGCCGTCGTGTGGCTCTTTGCCGTTTGCTCCTTCAGAAACCAGACGTGTTATTGCTCGATGAGCCTACCAACCACCTTGATGCCGAGAGTATCGACTGGTTGGAGCAGCACTTGCAGCAATACGAGGGAACAGTTATTGCCGTTACCCACGACCGCTACTTCCTCGACGATGTGAGCGAATGGATTCTTGAACTCGACCGTGGCGAGGGTATTCCATGGAAGGGCAACTACTCTTCATGGCTCGACCAAAAGACAAAGCGCATGGCACAAGAAGAGAAGTCGGCTTCTAAGCGTCAGAAGACTCTTCAGCGAGAGCTCGAATGGGTGCGCATGGCTCCTAAGGCCCGTCAGGCTAAGGGTAAGGCTCGTCTTAACTCTTATGAGCAGATGCTCAACCAAGAGCAGAAGGAACGCGAGGAGAAGCTTGAAATCTTTATTCCTAACGGACCACGCTTGGGCAACAAGGTTATCGAGGCTCAGCATGTGAAGAAGGCTTTCGGCGAAAAGGTATTGTTCAACGACCTCAACTTCATGCTTCCTCCTAACGGCATCGTAGGTGTTATTGGCCCTAACGGAGCTGGTAAAACCACTCTCTTCCGTCTTATCATGGGACTTGATAATGCTGATGGCGGCACATTCGAGGTAGGCGAAACCGTTAAGCTTGCTTACGTAGACCAGCAGCACAAGGATATCGACCCTGCAAAGTCGGTTTATGATGTTATTGCTCAAGGCAACGAAACTCTTCGCCTTGGCGGTCGTGATGTCAACGCACGTGCTTATATTTCTCGCTTCAACTTCTCGGGTACCGACCAGAACAAGCTTTGCGGAGTATTGTCAGGTGGTGAGCGCAACCGCTTGCAGTTGGCTTTGGCTTTAAAGCAAGAAGGCAACGTATTGTTGCTCGATGAGCCTACCAACGACATCGACGTAAACACTCTCCGTGCTCTTGAAGAAGGTCTTGAAACCTTTGCCGGTTGTGCTGTAGTTATCAGCCACGACCGTTGGTTCCTCG
>JAUNIV010000024.1 GCA_030523385.1 Bacteroidales bacterium
TTAGGGCTATCTTATGTTATCCGTCACTTCCGATTTTAAACATAGGAACTTATTAAAGTTAATAGATAATTATTCGCCATAACCTGGGTTTTGTTTCAGCTTGATGTTACCATCCAACGCTGTTTTGGGTAATGGGAAGATGTCGCAATGACGATCTGTCTTATCTGTCTGGGCATCCTTACAGAACCATGATTTGCCGTTATATACATTCTGTTCCGTACCTTTTATTAAGAAGCGGACTAAGTCTTGACGACGATGATGTTCTGCCACAAATTCCCAAGCCAGTTCGTCGAGCAAACCTCCCAATTCGATGTCATCACCACCTTCTTCGGTAATTACCCAGTGGTCTTCTTCACCCATGATACCTTGGTTTTCACGATGTCCGTATGCATAACGACTACCACCTTTCAGTTGGGCTACCGTAACGGTTGCCTTAGCCGGGTTGTTTTTGAAAGCACGTTGGCGAACAGCTGTTACCAGGTCAGCTGCCACTTGTTCACTTTCGCCGTTGTAACCGCCCAGACGAAGCAAACACTCAGCTTTCATCATATAGGCATCTGCCAAACGGAAGAAGGGTACATCATCGTATGACGTTCCATAGTCACCCGAAAGAATTTCGTATTTAACCAAACGTTCGCTTTCAAACGGATAACAACCTGGATTGTCAATGCTGTGAACTTCACGAGTGTAAATCAAGGGTTCGCCATCTACATAAATGGGTTCACCATTATAATCGTATTGTTGTCCGGAAATCCAGCAATCGGAGTAACGGCTATCGTCTTCATCATACGTTTCCAAGAACTGAGGCAACACCACACCACCACCTGTAGCCCATCCGTTGAAGTTCCAAGTGGCACGTCCGGCTACATGCATCCACATATTGGCCATATAGTTACCGCCGGCATACTTGTATTCGAACGGAATACCAAAGATTATTTCGGGAGAACCTGAAATATCTTCGCGGAAATTATCGGAATAGTGAGTAGATAAGGAGAACTTACCACTGTTGATTACTTCATTCAGCTCATCAATGGCCTTTCCGTAATAAGAATTATCCGAATAATCCTTGAACCAGGCATTGTGGTTCAGATACATCTTGGCCAACAACATATTAATGGCATAGTTGTTAAGCTTACCCATTTCGATATTTTCACCACATTTTCCTTTGATATCAGTCAGTTCGCCTATCAGGAAATCCCACATTTGCTGAGGAGTGGCTTGGTCTGGCAACCATCCTGCTTCGTGTTCGCCTCCTTCATCCAACGGAATGTTGCGGAAAAGGTCGAACAGGATGTAGTAGTAAAGAGCACGATAGGCTCTTAATTGTGATTTTACCAATTCATCGGAAGTCAAGTCTTCGTTGGACAGTAATTGGTTACAAGAAGTAATACCGGCATAATTACGGTTCCAAGTTTCACTAAAGTGTGCAATCTGTGAATGGAACTGATGTTTGTGCATGGACACATACAAGTCACCCCATCCGATACCGATACGGGAAGGAATGCACCATACATCGGATGATTGGTCCATCATATCGGCATAGCTGTACCATCCCCAATATACATCGCGAAGACTACTATATACAGGAGCGAAGCTGGCCTGAAAATCTTTATCCGTAAACTCATATTTTTCGGAAGCTATTTGGCTATAAATTGTTTCACTTAAATCCGTACAACTGCCCAAAGACAAAGCACTGGCAGTAACGGCTGAAACTAAAAGTGTTTTGTGAAATATTGTTTTCATTGTTATTATTCATTTTAGTGGGTTAGAAAGATACATTCAGACCAAAAGTGAATGAACGGGTAGAAGGATACTTGTCGCGCCAGTCCACACCCATAGACCAGATATCACTGTTGGCCATTTCAGGATCCAGACCGTCATATCCGGTTATGCAGAAGAGGTTATCGGCTGATAGATAGGCACGGATACCTTTTACAAACTTGTTGGGTTTCAATGGAACATTGTATCCAATCGTCAGGTTGGTCATTTTCAAGAAATCACCGTTTTCCAAATAATAGCTTACAAAAGTCTGCTTTTGCCCTGTTGCTAATGTATATTGTCCTCCATAAGGAGCTTTCTGTACTGATTTTAAGCGGTTATAGGCTACGGCATTGTTTTCATAATAAGCACGCGGTTCGTTCAATATCTTGAAGCCGAACTGTCCCGTCATCTGGAAAGACAAATCGAAGTTCTTATATCTGAAGGTGTTGTTCCAGCCCATATACACTTTAGGAAGTGCGTTGCCTAAATATTGGCGATAGGTGTCATTGGATAACATATTATCGGTAAATTCTTCAATTTCTCCAGTTACAGCATTTTCTACTAACCAAAGTCCGTTCTCTGAAACTCCTACAGATTTGATACCGTAATATTGTCCCATGGATTTGCCTACTTCCATACGTTGAGTAGAAATACTAATAGGTTCACCTAAATAGCAATGATCCACATAGTTGGCGGTTTCATACAAATCGTTTGAAAGGCTTAACAGTTTATTGCTGTTGTGTGAGGCCGTGACTGTGGTTTTCCATTCAAAGTCTTTGGTTTGTACAGGAATGGCATTGATGGCTATTTCAATACCTTGGTTACGCATCTTGCCGGCATTGGCCAGTGTAGAGCTATACAAGTTGGGAGGAGTCGGTACAGTATAACTCCACAGCATGTCGGATGTTTTTTTATGATATACATCAATAGAACCGCTGAGTCGATCATTCAATACAGACCAGTCCAAACCGATATTGATTTCTTTGGAAGTCTCCCATTTTAAATCGGGATTCGGATTGGATGCCACTTTCAAACCTTGATTCCAGACACCGTTGTTATAATAATAAGGATCTCCGTAATCATACCTTGTTAATGAAATGTAAGAATCGTTTGGAATCACACCCGTTACACCGTAACCGACACGTAGTTTCAAGTTATTTAACCAATTGATACCTTTCATGAATTCTTCATTACTGATAGTCCATCCTAAAGAAGCAGAGGGGAAAGTACCCCATTTATTATTTTCACCGAATTTGGAAGAACCTTCGCGGCGGACACTGACCAATACATTGTATCTATTGCCGTAACCATAGCTGATACGTCCGAAGAAACCAATCAGTGTATTGTCATTCTTATAGCTGCTCATGCCGGCTTTTCCATCCTTCAATGCCGTACCTAATCCCAGATTGTTGTACAGATAGAAATCCGTAGGGAAATCGTAGTTATTGGCACTAAAGCCTTCGTTTACATTATACTGATAACTGTAACCGGCCAAAGCATCAAAGCGATGTTTGTCCCATGTATGGTTGTATTTTGAAGTTACTTCCAAATTATCAGTTGTATATTCATTCTGTGAATGATAAGCATAACCGGTATGGTTTTCACTTTTCTGGGAATAATATTCAGAGGTATAATATCCGCGATTATGATCTGTAGTCATATTGCGTCCCATCATTAGGTTTGTTTGCCATCCTTTGATAGGTTCAAAGGTGACATTACCTGTCATACGGGTATTCTCGCTGGAATATTTACCTTTTTGTTCACGTATGATGCCTACCGGATTATAATAGTAGTTCACACCGAAGTTCTCATAATAAGTTCCGTCTTCATTCCATATCGGTTCTGTCGGGTTACGCATGATGGCTTGTCGGTAGATACCCACACCGGCTGCGTCAATCGGACCGTTTTTGTGATATGTTTTCACCATGTTGAAGTTTACTTTCAGCATGTCGTTCAGCATCCAATGGGAAACATCGAAAGTCATCTTTATGTCTTCGCCATACGTATCGAGGATAACCCCCTCTTCTTTTCTGTATGTGAAGTCAGCGGCATAAGTTGTATTCTTGGAACCTCCGGAAATGTTGAAGTTATGATTATGGGTAAATGCTGTACGGGTAACTGCATCTAACCAATCCGTATCATATCCTTTATCCGTAAAATCTGTCAATCCTTGGCGGATTTCTTCCGGACCGAAGAAATCAAGTGTTTTACCAAACTTAGACAGTGATACATAACCGGAGTAATTGGCTGAGGTATGAGATTCGCGCTGTCCATTCTTAGTCGTGATGATGATTACACCATTGGCACCGCGTGTACCATAAATAGCTGCTGCGGATGCGTCTTTCAGCACGTCGATAGATGCGATGTTCTCGGGTGCCACTGTACCTAAACCACCTTCGATACCATCAACAAGGACTAACGGTGTGGAACCACCTTCCAATGAAATCACACCGCGCAGGCGGATAGTAGATTCTGAATTCGGGTCACCACTACCTTTGGCAATAGTCAAACCGGCTACTTTACCTTTGATTAATTCGGCAGCATCCCCAATCTTACCAACAGTAAAGTCTTCCGATTTCACACTGGCCACAGCACTGGTCACATCACCTTTCTTTTGAGTACCATAACCGATTACCACTACTTCGTCCATCAGTTCGGAGTCATCCTGTAGGGTCACGTTGAGTTTGCCACTTGTTCCTACGGGGATTTCCTGTGTCTTATAGCCGATGTAGGAAATGACCAATACGGATTTGGCACTCCTCACATTCAGCGTATAGTTACCGTCAAAGTCGGTGATGGTTCCGTTTGTGGTGCCTTTTTCCATGATGTTGGCACCAATAATCGGTTCACCTTTCTTGTCCTTCACTACACCGCTCACTGTGACAGTCTGTTGCGCTGTTTCGGTTTTCATCACTTCTGCCACATCTTCCGATGCCAGTGCCGGACTCACTCCCACACTGCCTGCCAGGAAGAGGCAGGTTGTGGCCCTCAGCAATGCTTTGCTGAACAAGGCCCGATTCTCATGTGTTCTCATATACATTCTTTTTATTAAAAGGTTTATATATTTGTTTTTAATTTTGCTGTTGGAACTTATCGCCCGTTTATTTTGAACAGTCCCGGTTAATCTTTTATTCAGCCGGTTTGGTGGTGCGCTTTAAAAAAGCCAATAATGTATTGCGACTGACTTTTAGTTGACGAGCAATCTGGGACTTACTTATTTTTTGTTCCAACATTCTTCGGATTTCTTTTTCTTTATCCGTTAGCTTATATTTCCTGTTACGGCTACCTAAAGGACGTCCTAACTTTTGTCCCGAGGCAAGACGCCGTGCCAATCCCTCACGGGTACGTTGTGAAATAAGGTCCCGTTCTATTTGAGCCGAAAGCGAAAATGCGAATGCCAGTATTTGAGACTGAATGTTATTACCCAATTCATAATGTTCCTTTACGGTAAGAAGCGTGATGCCTTTCAGCATGCATGTGTTCAGTATGCTCATTACTTCCATCAGGCGACGGCCCAAGCGGGAGATTTCGGAGACAATCAGCATGTCACCCTTTCGTATCTTTCGTAATAAGATACCCAACTTACGGTCTTTGGCCGCACGGGTGCCTGATACAATTTCTTCTATCCAAACATCTATGGTGATTGCTTCTTGTTCGGCAAAACGGGAAATTTCAAACCGTTGGTTTTCTACTGTCTGCTTGTCGGTAGAGACCCGAATATATGCGTATGTCATAGCCTTTTAATATGGTTTATAGTACAAAAATCATCTAACAGGATGCAAAAATCATCCAATTTACCGTATTTTCTCCTTCTCCCGACTATTTTAGCATCCTTATAGACTTTCCTTTCATTCCGTTAAATCGGAAATCTTTTAATTTGCCGCACTGATACTAATAAAAGCACAGATATGAAGATACAGAGAACTTTCTTTTTCGCATTGGCCGCAGGATTGCAATTATCCGCATGGGTGCCTTTGGAGGCTCATGCTTCGGAGGCAACGACTGTCTGGCAAGATGCTACTGCCGAAGCAAGGACAATCGCTTCGGTAGAATCTGTTTCGGTACATTGTCCGGTGGGGACTGTGCCGCGACTTCCTTATCAGGTATGGGTTACCTATTCCGACGGAAAGTCTGAATACCGGCAAACCAAATGGTCTAACTCTGCACTGGCTACCGAACAGGCACAAGCCGATGCACAGGCGCATCCGGCAGGAAGCCAATATACGGTGGGCGGATACATCATCGGCGATGACACCACCGAAAACGGCTATCCCATTACGGCTACCGTAAAGGTTACCGACGGGAGCTATGATACGCCCGCACATCCGGTGGCACATACCATCCCGCTGACCGATGTGACCATCGACGGAGACAACCGGTTAACTTCAAACCGCGACCTGGCTATCCGCGAAATCATCAGCTGGGATGTCAGCCAACAGCTATACAATTATAGAGATACCTACGGACTAAGCACCGAAGGCTATACACGTTCCGATGGATGGGACTCTCCGGATACCAAACTGAAAGGACACGGCTCGGGACATTACATGTCTGCCTTGGCTTTGGCATACGCTGCTGCCACAGACCCTGCCCAAAAGGATATTCTGCGCCGCAACATTACCCGTATGGTCAATGAATTGCGCGAATGCCAGGAACGTACCTTTGTATGGAACGAAAAGTTGGGAAGATACTGGGAAGCCCGCGACTTTGCGCCCGAAGAAGAGCTGAAAGACATGAAAGGAACTTGGGCAGCTTTCGATGAACACAAAACCAAATGGGCTACATACGGCTACGGGTATCTGAATGCCATCCCCGCACACCATCCGGCACTGATAGAGATGTATCGTGCATACAACAACTCCGATTGGGTGTGGGCACCTTATTATACTATACACAAACAGTTGGCAGGCCTGATAGACATTGCCACTTATATGGATGACAAGGCCGTGGCCGACAAGGCTCTGCTGGTAGCCAAAGACATGGGTCTGTGGATATGGAACCGCATGCACTACCGCACCTACGTGAAGACCGACGGTACGCAAGACGAACGCAGGGCACGTCCCGGCAACCGTTATGAGATGTGGAACATGTACATAGCCGGCGAAGTGGGTGGTATAGGCGAATCATTGGCACGCCTCTCCGAAATGGTGAGCAATCCTGAAGAGAAAGCACACCTGTTGGAAGCCTCCAACTGTTTTGACAGCCCGGCCTTCTACGAGCCGTTAGCAAGAAACATAGACGATATCCGCACCCGTCATGCCAACCAACACATCCCGATGATTATCGGGGCATTGCGCAGTTACTTGAGCAACCAAAAGCCTGAGTATTACAACCTGTCTGAAAACTTCTGGACATTGCTGCAAGGCCGTTACCGCTATGCCACCGGTGGCGTGGGCAACGGTGAGATGTTCCGCCAACCCTATACGCAGATTCTGAGCATGGTAATGAACGGTGTTTCCGAAGGCAACAGCCAGTCCAATCCCGACATCAACGAAACCTGCTGCGCCTACAACCTGCTGAAACTTACCAAAGACCTCAACTGCTTCCATCCGGACGATGCACGCTATATGGACTATTACGAGCGTACCCTCTATAACCAGATAGTAGGTTCGCTGCATCCTTCGCACTATCAGACCACTTACCAATATGCTGTGGGGCTGAACGCATCGAAACCCTGGGGCAATGAAACTCCGCAATCCACCTGCTGCGGCGGTACCGGTTCGGAGAATCATGTGAAGTATCAGGAAGCTGCCTACTTTGTTTCAGACCAGACTTTATGGGTAGCCCTCTACATGCCCACCACTCTCCGCTGGAAGGAGAAAGGCATTACCCTGCAACAGGAATGCCTGTGGCCGGCCGAAAGTTCTGTGGTTAAAGTGACAGGCGGAGAAGCTGAGTTCGAGATGAAGCTGCGCGTTCCCTATTGGGCTACAGACGGTTTTGAGGTGAAACTGAATGGTACGGTAGTAGCTTCCGATTGTCGTCCTTGCTCTTATATGGTCATACCTGCCCGTCGTTGGAAGGTGGGTGATGTGGTGGAAATCACCATGCCGTTCACCAAACATATAGACTACGGACCGGACAAATTGCCGGGTGAGATAGCTTCGGATAAGGGCGGTGCTCCTTTAGGGACAGCCTGGGTAGGCACACTGATGTATGGTCCTTTGGCCATGACAGCTACCGATGTGACCAATTGGACAGAAGCAACGCTGAATCTGGATTCCCAATTAGCCACTGTGGCAGCCAATGCCCCCGACGGCAACCGTACCGGAACTTTGGGCAATCTATATACGCTCACGCAGGGCGGACGTACTTTCCAACCGGACTATTTCCGTCATGACCACACCACGCATTATTTCCGCATCAATCGCGTGAGTGACCCCACAGCCGAACTGAAAGCCGTGCTGTCGGCCAAATTGCGTGAAGCCACGGCATTCACTTCGAAGCATTACACGAAAGCCAGCTTCAAGGAATTGAAACGCGCCATCAATGAAGGTGAGACACTGATGCAGTCGGCTTCGGTAAGTGAGAAGAGTATCACGGCTTGTGTGGAAGCCATCGGCGGAGCCATAGACAAGTTGGTGGCACCCCGCACAGTGAAAGACGGATTGGAAGCTGCCATCGCTTCCGCACAGCAACAGGACGCTGCCCAATATACTACCGACAGTTTTGAAGCCCTGCAAATGGCCATTGAAGCAGCAAAGACCGTAGCTGCCAACGAAACATCACAGGTGGTCATTGACAAACAAGCCTTCTTGCTGAATGAGGCCGTGGCTGCATTGACTCCTATAAGCAGCGTAGACAAGGCTGCATTGAAAGAACTGTTGGGCATGGGACTTGAACGTAAAACCAATCAGGAGAAATGGAACGCCCTCACCGTGAAAGTACCTGAATTTGCTCCTTGGGCACGCTTCGGTTTCTCTCGTTTGGAAGAAACCTTGGAATATGCACAAGCTGTGTATGACAACAAGGGTAAGAACTATTCGCAAGGTGAGGTAAATTCTGCCGCAGCTGCCTTGAATACGGTCATCAATACCATGCGTCCGGGTAACTTGGCTGAGATGGAAGACCTTCGTCCGTTGTCTGCCCTGCTGCGTCGGGCCGGAACGGTGGGTGAATCTACGGAGCCTGTATTAAAGGAAGCCATAGAGTATGCCGAAATGGTAGTGAAGTACGTGGCCGATGGCAGCGGTACGCACGATATGATAGGGACAGCCGTTGAGAGACTGAAAAAAGCGGCTCATCAATAAGCCGGCTTATGTTCAGAAAAAACGGGCGATAAGTTCCAACAGAAAAATTAAAAACGAATATATAAACCTTTTAATAAAAAGAACGTATATGAGAACACATGAAAATCGGGCCTTGTTCAGCAAAGCATTGCTGAGGGCCACAACCTGCCTTTTCCTGGCTGGCAGTGCGGGAATAAGTCCGGCACTGGCTGTAACCGGAGAGACAGCACCGGGAGTTGAGGCAGTGCAGCAGAATGTAGCTGTCAGCGGTACGGTGAAAGATGTAAACGGCGAACCGATTATCGGAGCCAGTGTGGTAGTGAAAGGTACTACAAACGGAACCATTACCGACTTCGACGGAAACTTTACCTTGGAAGCATCTGCCAAAGGTACATTGGTCGTGTCTTACATTGGCTACAAGACACAAGAAGTAGTCATCAACGGACAACGCAGCCTGAATATTACACTGAAGGAAGACACAGAGGTGTTGGACGAAGTGGTGGTAGTAGGTTACGGTACGCAGAAAAAGGCAACTTTGACAGGTTCTGTATCTTCCATAGGAGGTGAAGACTTAAAGAAAGTATCGACTGCCAACCTGACCAATACATTGGCTGGTAAGACGGCAGGTGTCATTGCCAATACCCGAAGCGGTGAACCCGGAGCCGATGATGCCACTATCTTGATTCGAGGAAAGGGAACTACTGGCGACACCAGTCCGCTGATTGTGGTTGACGGTATTGCCGACCGTTCTTTCGGACGACTGAATCCCGAAGACATTGAAAGCATATCTGTATTGAAAGATGCTTCGGCTGCCATCTATGGTGCACGTGCTGCCAATGGTGTCATCTTGGTTACGACCAAACGCGGTAAGGAAGGAAAGGTGAAAGTAAACTATAGCGGTAATGTTTCGTTTTCACAACCCACACGGGTTCCAGAGATGCTGAATGCTTACCAGTATGCTACCTACGTGAATGAGTTTGATGCCGCACAGGGCAATGCGCTGACTTATCCGGAAACTGCTATCGCTAAAATCTTGGATGGAAGTGACCAAATAAACTATCCGGACACAAATTGGTGGAAGGAAGTGGCAAGAAACTGGGCTACTAATACCGAACACAGTCTGTCGGTAAGCGGTGGTAACGAGAAGATGTCTTTCTACACCTCGGCACAATATATGTATCAGGATGTGATTTACAAGAACAGTCCGCAGAACTATAATCAGTATCAGTTCAGTACCAACCTGGATGCCCATATCACGAAAGCCATTCATTTCAGCTTTGATATTTTGGGACGTCAGGCAGTAGATAGTCGTGGAGTCTATACGACCGAAGACCTCTTTGGCTATTTCCTTACTACCAGTCCTATGGCTGCTCCTTACTATCCCAACGGATTGCTGAGAATAGGACACGATGGTATGACCAACAATGCCGTGTTGATGGTGTCTGATATACCCGGAACCAGCAAGAGCACTTACAATACGTTGAATCTTAAGCCCAAAGTACGCATTGACCTGGATGTGATTACACCGGGACTTTATGTGGAAGGATATGCCGCTATGGACTACTCCTTTAACCGCAACAAGACCCAACGCGCTCCGTATGATATTTATTCGTATAAGGCAGACACGGATGAATACGTCAACCAGCGTGAAGGAACCGGTGCCGTAAGCGTAGGTACTTGGCAAAGCACCAGCAGCAACATTACGCTGAATGCCCGTATCGGTTATAGCCATTTGTTTGAAGGAGGACACAAGGTAGATGCTTTCGTGGCCTACGAGCAGTGCAAGTATGATTATGAATACCTGTATGGCTACCGCACTAACTTTATTTCTTCCGCATTGCCCGACCTGGACTTTGGAAGCACGGACAAGAAAGATCAAAGCAATGGTGGAAACTCTAATGAGACAGCTCGTCAGAACTGGTTCGGACGTATCAATTATGGTTATAAGGACAGGTATCTGGCTGAAGTTACCTTGCGTTACGATGGCTCCATGAACTTTGCACCGGGACATCGCTGGGGATTGTTTCCTGCTTTCTCTGCAGGATGGGTAGTCAGCGAAGAAAACTTCTTCGAACCGTTGCGCGATGCCGTAAGTTTCTTGAAGCTGAAAGGTTCATGGGGTATGATGGGTAACGATGCCATCAGCGCTTACCAATATTTGTCCATGTATGGATTCAATGGCAGCCAACATGCAGTATTCGGTACAAGCTATACGCCGGTACAGGGTATTTATGAAACCGTGACAGCCAATCCGTTGGTAACTTGGGAAACGGCTAAGACATGGAACATTGGTCTTTCTACACAATTCTTGGGTGGCAAGTTCGGCTTGGATATAGATTATTTCCAGTCCAACCGTAGTGACATTCTTGCAACGAGAAACGCTTCTGTTCCTACTTACTCCGGTCTTTCATTGCCGGCCGAAAATATAGGAAAGGTAAAGAACTCAGGTTTTGAAACCGTTCTTTCTTATCACGACCGTAAAGGAGATTTTGAATACGGAGTGACCGGAAACGTGACATACGCTAAGAATAAGGTGGTTTATATGGATGAGGCTGTCAATACACCGGAATGGCAGCGTACTACCGGACACCCTATTGACGGAGCTATTTATTATGTGGCAACAGGTATTTACCAGACACAGGAAGAGATTGACGCAACTCCGCATTTGTGGGGAACCAAAGTGGGTGACTTGATTTATCAGGATACCAATGGGGATGGCAATATTACATGGGATGATGCTGTACGCCGTGACAAGTCGGCTACTCCGAAATGGATTTTCGGTTTGACGCTGAACGGCTCATGGAAAGGATTTGATGTCAATGCTTTCTTCCAAGGACAGGCCGATGCCGAAATCCTGGTGCAGCCCACTATGAATATGGCTACGGAATTCTATGAAGGACGTTGGTGTGAAAGCAACACAGCCGAACAGAATGCTGCTGCCAAATGGCCCCGTGCCTTTATGAAGGAATCTCAGGTAGACGGTCGAAATTCATATTCTTCTACTTGGTGGTTGCGCGATGCTTCTTTCGTTCGTCTGAAATCACTCGAAGTCGGATATACGTTCCCTAAGCAAACACTTTCCTCAATAGGTCTGGAAGCCCTGCGTCTGTATGTCAACGGTAACAATCTGTTTACTATCGACAGTGTAGGTTTGTTCGACCCGGAAATGACGAACGGTGTCAAAGGATATTCGTTGCAGCGCACATGGACAGTGGGTGTAAACGTGACTTTCTGATTTTTATTAATTACATAATTTAGAACTGAATATGAAAACAATATATAAAGCATCATTATGTGCACTGTTGGGGCTGGGGCTTACCGCATGCTCCGACTTCTTGGATGTGAAGCCTCACAACCAAATCAGTGACGAAGCCGTTCGGAGTAATTTGGATTATGCCGAAGCTTTCCTTAATAACTGTTATACATGGGTGGAAGGTGAAAATCAAAATGGCGTGCCTTTTACCAGCTACACCGATAATTTGCTGCATCGTACAGGATATGGCACCGAAGTCTATACACTCGGAAGAGTTTCTTGTGATGATTATAACGTAGGCTTTAGTGACGCCAGAGGCAATACGTGGTACTACTATTACTCGGCTATTAAGAATGTTAACCAGTTGTTGGAACTGGTAGATGATTATTCTATTAGCTCGGAAAGTGACGAAGAACGTAAGGATGTAATCGTGGGACAGGCTTATTTCTTGCGTGCTTTCTTCTACCATCAGCTTTATTCTTTATATGGTAGGATTCCTTTGGTTTATGAGGTATTTGATATTGATTCCGAATGGACTCAGACACGTGCCGATATGGATGATGTGGCCGATGCTATTGTAGCCGATTGTGATCGTGCTGCATCCTTGTTGCCTGTCAGATATGGAAGTGATGACTTTGGCCGTGCCACTAAAGGTGCTGCCCTTGCTGTGAAAGCACGCACCTTGCTTTATAAAGCAAGCCCGCTGTTTGGTACTCCGTCGGCTACCAGATGGCAAGAAGCTTCGGATGCACAGAAAGCTGTTATTGATTTGGCCAATCAGGGCGTATATAGTCTGCCTTCTGTAAGCAACTACGAAGAATATGCAGCTTTGTTCTGTGAACCGCAGAATCCTGAAATCATCTTTGAGAAACTTTACGATGAGACCAGTTGGGAAGCTTTCTCTTCCAGTTATCCTATGTCTTCACCTCCGGGTGACTATAACGGTTATTGGGGTTGGGGAGTATGGTTGCCAACTTACAATGCTGTCAATTTGTATCAAAATGCAGACGGTACTACTTTCAATCTTAGTGATTTAAGGAATTATCAGATCCAAGTGCCTACAATGGATGAAACAACAAGCACTGTATTCTATAAAGACAGTACGATTTTGGCTACTACCACTTGTCCGTGGGATAACCGTGAGATGCGTTTCTATGCCAATATTCTGTATGATGGAGCTTTATGGGGATATGGTGAGCATAATCATCCGGTAGAGATTTATGAATCTGGCGATCCCAGCGTAACCAGTGGTGAACAATCTCCCACAACTGAAGTTGGAGAATATTGGAATACTACAAAGACCGGTTATTATTTACGCAAGTTTATGGATCCTACCTATAACCAATGGGACGAAACTATAGCCGATAACACTCCGTGGATATTCTTCCGTTTGGCAGAATTCTACTTGAATTATGCAGAATGTCAGATAGAGTTAGGAAATAATGCTGAGGCTTTGAAATACATCAATATGATCAGAAATCGTGTACATTTGCCCGATGCTCCCGGAGCAAACATTCGTGAGGAGTATGAATACGAACGTCGCGTGGAATTGATGTTTGAAGGCCAGCGTTTCTTCGACCTCCGTCGTTGGAAACGTATGGAAGAAGCTTATTCGGGTGATAACCTGCCTACGGCCATGAAAATA
>JAUNIV010000025.1:0-8038 GCA_030523385.1 Bacteroidales bacterium
GCAACTGACTCTTAATCAGTGGGTCCAGGGTTCGAATCCCTGAGGGTGTACGAAAACATAGAGAAGTTCTGAAAATCAATAGGTTTTCAGAACTTTTTTCTTTTTGCAGTCCAGCATAATCCACCCTTGCACAGAGAGGAAGAAAGGGTCAATCGAATAACATCTATCTCTGGCCATGCCCCGAGACGGAACGGAACATTGCTCCCCGTGCCAGTACTGACATGAAGCGTTCTGTTTCCTTCGGTGTATATGCCGCCCCATTCGGGATATTGCCATTGGGAAGGTGAGAAGTTTCCTATCTTCAACTGCATGGCATGTGTGTGTCCCGACAAAGTGAGCGGTATATCCGTTTCGGGCAATATGGCACGGCGCCAATGCGTAGGGTCATGGCTCATAAGCACTTTGAAGACATCTTTCGGCAAACCTTTTATCGCCTTCGGCAGGTCGGCAAGGGCAGGGAAGGGAGGCTTGCCATCGTTCTCCACTCCGAGAATGGCGATACTGTCCGTACCCCTATGTATCACATGGTGCTCGTTAAGCAGCAGATGCCAGCCTAATTCTCGTTCTCTCCGTTTCACTTCCGCCAGGTTTTTGCGTTGCCCGTCCGGAGTGTCATAACGCCTGTATGTACAATAGTCATGATTGCCAAGAATGGAATAAACCCCGTCAGCCGCTTTCAAGCGTGAAAGGACGTCCATAAATATGTCAAGCTCCTTGGGGGAGGTGTTTACCAAATCTCCGGTGAAAAGAATGGCATCCGGCTTTATCGCATTGACCGTATTCACAAGCTTCCTGACGACTTCCGGTGAAGAGGTGTATGTCCCTATATGCAAGTCTGACAACTGTACGATGGTATATCCGTCGAATGCGTCGGGAAGTTCTGCAAATGCAATGGATATTTCTTTGACCTCCATCCGTTTCCATCCTATAGTGAAGCCATAAACTGCTCCGCACAGGACTATGGCTGCGACAGCAAGTCCTACTATGTTGCCAACGGTGAATGCTGCCGGTATAAATGTTCCCAAACCCTTACCGGCGAGGGAACATATCGCAAACAGCAGTTTGGGCATAGCGAAGCACAGCATTAAGACAAAAAACGGTTTCATCAGTGCCTCTACGTAATGTCCGCTCATGGCGACGGCCAAAGCCGCAAACAAGGCTGCGGTAGGCATCCAGTAAAGAATGTTCAGCCCGATTGGGTTTTCACGGACGAACTGCCACCAGATGTATATGTCCGGGACGAGTACAAATAATATGAGTATTACGATATAAAGCATAATCTTTTCTGTTGTTACAACTCTCTTTTTCAAGCTGCAAAGATACGAACATTTCAGCAAAGCGGCATGTTATTTATACTACCAATTTTTACAGATTGAATAGTATGAAAATACACATCGAGGTATAAAATCCCATTTCTAACCCGGGTTAGAAATGCGTCTGACCTGCGTTGTCAGAGTGTCTGATTTACGTGAGAAATGCGTCTCACCCGGGTGAGACGGTCGAGTTAGTCTATCTGCATCGCTATAGGACTGTAGCTTCACGATACATGTTGATTGCTTTTGTTCTTATGGTTAGTATAGGTTGACAAGTCATATTTGTAAATCACGTTGTCTTTTACCACCACAATGTCAGACATTGACAGCCTCGAAGTCAGACTTTGACAATCGCGACGTGTAGCTTCGGAAAATCCGCTTACCACTTCACAGGTTCATTCAGAATCACTCCATCCGCAGCATCCTCCGCAGTGAACGTGTTTCCGCGATACTGTACACAGAGCATCGTGAGCGGTGTCGTGCCGTTGTTGCGGACGGAACGCCGACCGTCGGGAGCCACGCGTACCACACAGCCCTCCTGCACAGGGAACACCTGTCCGTCCACCTGAAACTCGCCCTTGCCACCAAGGAAGAAATACAGTTCCTCATGCTGCTTGTGCGTATGCAGAAAGCCTGTTTCCGTCCCCGGCTGGAATACCTGAAAAGAAAACTCACCACCTGTGGCACCGAGAGCCACACCGCCAAACACTTTGCCGGGTATCTTCATTTCGGGAGAGAGTTCCAATACATAATCATTCAACTCATTGAGTTTGCCAATGTTAATGGCACTGAAATTTGTTGCTGTTACAATCTGTTCAATCTGTTTCATTTTTCTTTGCTATTTAATTTATGTGGTTATTGCGGCATAGGAAGCACGCCTAATTGGTTCAACATGGAGAAAAGATCCGGCAAACCATGTTCACGGATAATCTTTCCGTCTCTTAGCTGATAGATATTCATAGCGGTCACTTCAACCTTCTTGCCTGTGGCTGGCATACCCATGAAAGGCTGCGTCTGCGTGCCTTTCATGGTGAAGCGTACCATTATCTTATCCGCTTCCGCTATGGTTTCTTCCACCGTCCATTGCACATCGGGCATGGCTCCACGCATCATGTCAAGTACGGCAAAATAGCCTTCAATGCCATGCAGTGGATCTGGTGACGTGGGCGCATAAAATATCACATCTGGCGAGATAACGGACTCGCCGATACTACGGTTGCCACAATTGATAAACTCTACAAAGCGGTTCACTACTTCTCTGTTTACTTCTTCCTGTTTCATATTTATCGGGTTTTAAGTTTTGTCTTATCGAACGATTTCTTAACTTTGCAACGAATTGTTGCTTTCTTTTTGATAGTGCAAAATTATAGACTATTTTACTATTTTACAAGAGGTTACAAAATTATCACTAAGTTACTTAAAACTCACTTTTAGTGAATAACAGAAAAATACGATGCTAAAAAAAGAAGAAAAAAATTCCATCATCGAGATTTGCCCTGTCCGAAACGTGGTGGCACGCTTCGGAAACAAGTGGGCTTTGTTGCTCATCCTTGTCCTTAGCGAAAATGGCAGCACCCGTTTCAACCAGTTATGCAAGCTAATACCCGACATTTCCACAAAGGTGCTTTCCGGCACGCTGCAAACGCTGGAAGCGGACGATTTGATAAGCCGTAAAGTCTTTCCGGAAGTTCCCATCCGTGTAGAGTATAAGTTGACGGAGGCAGGAGAATCGTTGGTGCCCATGGTACAGAACATGAAATCCATCATGAAGCACCGGAAGAAATATGAGGCTGGAGTTAAGAAGTGACTTACCATAATAATAATTGGTTCGCCTGTAATGCCCAGTTGTTTACGCCTCGTAAGTGATCGAGTTGCAATAAAAAAGTGACCCACTTACGATGTGTAAACGGGTCACTTTTCATATTGTATTGTCACAGTTTTTAAAAGTATGTTTTTACCGCAAATAGGAACTGGTCGATGAAAATCTGTTTGAACGATGCTATATTGTTCTGTTCATAGAACATCAACATTGCTTTCTTATAGTCTATCGAATCCACACTACGGAACGAGATAGGGCAATAGCCGTATGCTATCAGAATACCGTTGCTTATGATCCGTGCCGTGCGCTTGTTTCCGTCGGTAAAAGCTTGTATGTATGAAAGAAGCACGAGAGCCAGCAATGACTTTTCAAACACCTCGCTCTTGCCGTTGATAAGCCGGCAACTGTCCTCAAGGGCTTCTCTGATTTGAAACTCGTTGTCGAGCGGTCGGTAATTTGTCCCGGTTATACCGACCCGGCGATGACGGATATTGCGTTCTACTCCAAGTTCTTTGATGAGCAGGGCGTGAATTTCCTCTATGCGGCTTAAAGAAATTTCTTTCAGATAGTCCGGAACGTCAAGGATAAAGTCAAGGGCATCCTTGTGGTTGAGCAGCATGACAGCCTCCTCTTTGGTCTTTCCGTTGGCAGTCTGTTTTTCTTTCAACAGGCGTTCCGTCTCAAGCAACGAATAGGTATTGCCTTCTATCTGCGAAGATTTCCATGACAGGTCGATACCCAATCTTTCCATTTCCTTGCGGTATTCCACATCTGTCATTTCCGATATATGCTGACGGAATCTTGACTGTGCCTCATGCAATATCGCCAGTTCTTCATCTGTAAACAAGTGCACATTTGGTAATATATCGCATATCAGGCTAAAATTAAAACTTTCCTGAACGGTACGTTCATCTATATCCTTATTAAAATAGGTGTCAAGATTGAGCGGCATTGTCACATGGGCCTGAGGTGTGAGCTTGTACTTCGTGGCCGGTCCTTTACCGACTACTTCAATATATCCTTTCTCTACGCAATCGGCAATGATGCGTTTCAAGGTACGGTCACTTATCTCTGTTGTGACTGCACTGTCGATTTCTGCCCGTTTGGAAAGCGGATGATAATGCAGATATTGCAATATTTCTATCTCTGTTGTCATATCAAAATAACCTTAATCGGGACAAATATACTGTTTTCCTGCCTAAAATCGGGACAAGTTGGCCTGATTTATACACTTTTCTTCCTCGTTTTGTCCCGATTATGAACGGATTTCGATTGAAAACAAGTTTTCATTGCCTCCGCTTGCACTATCTTTGCAGCAGTGGATCGGTTAAAACAATATTTCAGTCCCAATGTGCCAAACAAAACCCTCGACTTATTTGTCAATCGACACCAGTTCATACTTCATGCTACCCAGTCCGATCTGTGCGGCATATTCCACCGTGTGGGTGCCGTGGCGCTGGCGGATGCGTTCAATCAGCGGGCCGTTGTCATCGCCTTCGGTAGGTTTCACCGAGAACACGAGATCCAGACAAGCCTGGTCAAGTGCCACCGGGTCTGTAGATGCCAGTATGCCGATGTCTTTCATCTTCGGGTCTTGCGGATGGGAGTCGCAATCGCAATCAATGGAGAGATTGTTCATCACGTTGATGTAGAGAATCCGACTGCCTTCTCCGAAATAATTGTGCACGGCTTGCGCAGCTGCTGCCATCGACTCCAGAAAACCATCCTGGTCATCAATGTGGTTCCACAGTTCGGCAGGTTTCTCTGTAATACCCGCCGTGTGGATGTACGCTTTGCCGTTTGCCGAAGCGACACCGATGGACTGGTTCTTCAGCACACCGCCGAAGCCACCCATGGCATGCCCTTTGAAGTGCGCCAGATTGATCATGAAGTCGTAGTTGCCAAGGTGCGAACCCACGAGGTCATACTTGATGTGCGTTGTGTCTTTTACGGGCAACTTGATTTCTCCTTCGGCATCCATGATGTCCACGTTGGCAATGTCGAAGAAACCGTGGTCGCGTGCCGCCTTCAAATGCTCTTCTGTAGTGGAGCGTTTGCCGCCATAAGCGGTGTTACACTCCACGATGGTGCCGTTCACCTTTTGTACCAGATTCTTGATAAGCGTCGGTTGCAGAAAGTTGTGACCGCCCGGTTCTCCGGTACTTATTTTCACGGCCACACGTCCTTCTGCCGGTCTGCCCAATGCTTCATAAACCTTCACCAGCGCTTCGGGCGTTATCTCGCGCGTCATATACACTTTGGGAAGTGCCGTCTCTTGAACTATGGCAGAATCTTCTGCGTTGCCCGTCTGCCGATTGTTGCCGCCCTTGCCGGCACAAGCCGTGAGGACGAAGCCGGCAAGGATCACTGATAATACTAAGAATTTTCTCATGATATCTTTCTGTTTTTGAGTGATAAGTATTCCTTCTTCCGGCAAAGTTACAGCTTTTTTGTGTGATTGCCAATCAAATACCTGATAAGCAAATATCCTCCAAACACTTGCAGCAGCATTCCCGGCACACCGATGCGGAAATCCTGTGCGGCAAGATAGAAGTCGCCCTTCATAGCCCATTCGCCCAAAGTGCCTAACACCTGATAAGTAAGCACTACGAGGGCAAGCAGCGGAAGATTGATACGGCGGCTGCGACGGGCCGTCACTCCGGCAGCTAAGGCCAGCAGTACGGATTTCAGCAGGATGGCCGGCAGCGCGGCAGGCATGGGCATCCCGAACAGCAGCGAGTTCACAACGGGCGAAGCGATGGCCGTAAGCAGTCCCACACGCCAGCCATATTTGTAAGCCCCTACGAGGGTGAAGAAATAGATAGGCAGCCACGTCACTCCGCCTTGAGGGACGAGATGAAAGATTTGTGGCATAATGATGTTGCCCAAAACGAACAACGCGGCTGCCAGATAGGTTTTCACATTGTTATACTCCAATGAATAGAGTTTTACGGTTGTTGTCTGCATGATATTCTTATTATTATATAGGTTTATAAATGCAATTTGAATCCGCCCATTGCCGTGAAGCCCGGCATCTCGTAGCCACGGTTGATGGTGTAGCGGGTATCGGTGATATTGTCAAGCGTGGCAAACACTTCGAGGAAGCGGAATGCCTTGTAAGTAAGCTTCAGGTTGAGCAGCGCATAGTCCTGATGCTTCGTGTCGTCCGACACGTACAGTCCGCCGATGCCGCGCAGTTCTGCATCCACAAGTAACTTCGGCAATGCCTGCCAGCCGATGCCGAGGTAATACTGATTCTTCGGTGCGGCAGTCAGGTTGTCGAGCGAAGTATGCAGGTAGCTGTATGTGGCGCGCAGGGTCAGCTTGTCCGTCGGACGGCTGTTTGCCGACACCTCGATTCCCTTGTTCCGGAAGCTGCCCGTGTTCACGTTCTTCATGTCCACGGTCTGAATCATGTTGCTGCCCTCGCTGAAATAGCCGGTCAGGTCGATGCCGAAGTAACGGGAGAAGGTCTTGCCGATGGTCACTTCATAGTTCATCATGTTCTCCGGGTCGAGGTCGGGATTGGCAGGACGGTAGAGGTACATCTCGCGGAACGACGGGTTGCGGTAGCCTTTGGCTACGGAGGCTTTCAGCATCCATCCTTTTGCCGGATGCAACACGAAGCCGCCTTGCGGAATCCACTGTGTAGAGAAACGGTCGCTGTTGGCCATGCGCAGTCCGGCGTTCAGCACCAATACACCGTCGAAGAGTTCTTGCGACAGTGTGGCGTAGGGTGAATACTCCGTGATGCTCTTCCGGCTGATGGTGGTCATCGAGCCTTCGGTATGCTGCGTGCCGCCCGACACGGGAATCTTGCCCGTATAGGTATCGAAGTCAAAGCCGACAGTGGCTGCCGCTCCCGTCCACGGACGGAAGTTCTGATAGGCAAGCACGCCGAAGCGGTCGTCAAGGCTGTGGAAGTGGCGCGGGTCGTCGATGAAGTGGTTGCCGTAGCTGTAATAGACGCGCACGTTGCCGTTCGTCGAGCCGTAGTAGTTGCCCAACGAGAGCGATGCCTCGCCGCGTGTGATGTTCTGATGGTAGATGTCGGTAGATTCCGGATTATCCAGTCGAGGATAGATGGGGTCGTTGCCGATGAAGTTCATCAGCGAGTAGTCGGCACGTGCCTTCCAGCGGCTGCTGAAGTCGTAGCCCACTTTGGCATAAAGGCTCTTCTGGTTGAAGTCAAAGTCTGTCTGCGTGCCGTCCGTGCGGTCGTAGCCGAGGGAGACGAGCGAGGAGAACTTGCCGAAGCGCAGGGTATTGGTGAGCGACGAACGCCACGTGTTGTACGAGCCGTATTGCGAGGTGAGCGTGGTGTGCACCCCGTCCTTGTCGGCATTCTTCGTGATGACGTTGATGACGCCTCCCATTGCGTTCGAGCCGTAAAGCACCGAACCGGGACCGCGCAACACTTCCACCCTGTCCACATACTCCGTCTCGTAGAAGTCTGCCACGTGGTGCGAGTAAATACCCGCAAACTGCGGCTGTCCGTCCACCATCATCAGCACGCTGTTGGTAGGCGAACCGCCCACGCCACGAATCTTGATGCCGCCCGAACCGCCCGTGCTTACTCCGAAGCCAAAGATGTTCCGTTCAGACACGAACATGCTCGGCACTCGTCCCGACAGGGCAGAGAGCAGTTGCGACTGTCCCGTGGCTTCCAGTTGCACATTGTTTACGGTACTGACGGTATAAGGCAACAGGTTGCGCCCCGTAGCCTGATTGCTTCCGGTCACCACCACTTCGCCTATCTGATATACGCGGGTAGAATCCACGGCAGTCTGCGCTGAAACGATGTTTGATGGGAGCAGGGCGGCACACAAGGCAATGCTTCCCGCCCATTGGTGTAAGTTATGCTTTTTCTTTCTCATTATGAATGGTTTGTTTTTTCGTTATAAAC
>JAUNIV010000025.1:8138-13812 GCA_030523385.1 Bacteroidales bacterium
TGTAAGTTATGCTTTTTCTTTCTCATTATGAATGGTTTGTTTTTTCGTTATAAACTCTTTTATCAATGGCAGACAGGCTGCGGCTGTCGCACAGTCTCTGCACAGTTGTTCCACCGGACAAATGCCATCGCCTGCACGGTTGATGATGTTCGGCACTTCCTGACCGAAGCGGACGGCTATGCCGCTCTTGTGAAGCAGGTCGAGGGCAGGCATGCTGATGACTCCGGCATATACCTCCTGCACACCGCCCAGTACCATGAGTGCCGCCGCACCTTTGCCTACCACCTTGTCGGCAACGGAAGCTCCCTGAAGAAATCCGGGCTCGTTCGTTAAAAGCGCATACAAGTCAGAGATTCCGCGTCCGTCAAATGTACGGACTTCCTCCTTGGCAACCACCAGTGAATGGTGTCCGCTATATAATAACTTTATCAAGTCTTCCATCATAGTTTTTCTTGTTTCAACTGTTCTACAAAATGGTCTATCCGCTGCATCTGCGCCGGGATGTCGATGCTTTGCGGGCAATGGTGCGTACATTGGTTACAGCCGATGCAGTGGTTCGCTTGACGCAGACGGGGCACACTGCGGTCGTAACCTACAAGGAAAGCGCGACGGGCACGGCGATAGTTCTCATCCTGCGAAGAGGAAGGTACGTTGCCTTCGTTGATGCACTTGTTGTAGTGGGCGAAGATGCCCGGAATGTCCAGCCCGTAGGGACAAGGCATACAATACTGGCACGCCGTACAGGGCACCGAAGGGTATTTCAGCATCGTTTGCGCCGTGTCCTCCAGCAAGGCAAGTTCTTCGTCCGTGCAGAGGTCGAGCGGCGCGAAGGTGCGGATGTTGTCCTGCAAATGCTCCATGTAGGTCATGCCGCTCAGCACGGTCAGCACACGGGGGAACGAGGCGGCAAAGCGGAATGCCCACGAGGCGATGCTCTCCTCGGGACGGCGTTGCTTCAGCCGTGCGTTCAGATAGTCGGTCAGTCCGGCAAGGCGACCTCCAAGCAACGGCTCCATGACTACTGCGGGGATGCCCCGCTTGTCCAACTCCGCATAGAGGTAATCGGCATTGAAGTTGATGCCCGACGCATGGCGATAGTCTACGTAATTCAGCTGAATCTGCACGAAGTCCCAATGAAACTCATCGTGACGTGAGAGCAGGTAGTCGAATGCCTTGACATCGCCGTGGTAGGAGAAACCTAAATTGCGGATGCGCCCTGCCTCGCGCTCTTTCAGCAGGAAGTCGAGCAGATGGTTATCAAAGAACCGCTCCATCAGCGTAGGCAGTCCTTCACCCATCCCGACAATGTGCAGCAGGTAGTAGTCAATATAGTCCGTCTGCAAGTCGCGGAAGGAGTTGCGGTACATCTGCACGGAAGCATCAAACAATTCCTGGGGCGACAGCCCTTGCCCGACCAGACGGTGGTTGGACATTTTGGTAGCAATGTAGTAGGAACTGCGCGGATGCCGTTTCAGGGCAATGCCCGTAGCCTTTTCGGAAAGTCCACGGCAATAAGGCGGCGCAGTATCGAAGTAGTTGATGCCGTGAGCAAGGGCATAGTCTATCAAGTTATTGACGGCATCTTGGTCTATCACCTCGCCGTTTCCGTCGTCAGCAGATTTCATGGGCCAGCGCATACAGCCGTAGCCCAGTATTGAAACTTTCTCGCCGTTCTTCGGATTCGTGCGGTAGGTCATTTGGTCGGTCGGGACTTCCCCCTGTACCGTGTGGTTTCCGGTCACGGGATTGTTCTTCGTATCACAACCGGCCAAGACTGTCGTAGTGGCGGCTGCACCGATGCCGAGACGCTTCAGAAACTCACGGCGGTTGATATTCTTTTGTTCACTCATTGTATTTCTTCTTTATATTATATGATTCTGTGCCGCTCGTGTCCTTCCACATAAATGGCACTGAAAGGACGTGCCGGACAAAGGTTCTCGCAAGCCCCGCAACCGATGCAACGCTCTGTATTCACTACGGGTATCCGGGGCGAATCATCCATGTCGGGGTCGGACGGCACCATCTGTATGGCTCCTGCCGGACAATGCCGTGCGCAGTTGCCACACTCCACTCCATCGGTCAGCGGCACACAATTCTTCTTTACCCACACGGCATGACCTATCTGTATCGCCGACTTGTCGGCTGCCGTGATTTTCAGTATGGCACCTGCTGGACAGACCTCCGAACACCGTGTACATTCCGGTCGGCAATAGCCGCGCTCGTAAGATGCCTCAGGCTGCATCAACGTCTCCAATTTAGTAGAGGGACGCAACACGCCGTTAGGACAGACCGACACGCAAAGTTGGCAGGCGGTGCAGTGATGCGCCATATTGCTCAGGCTTTGCGCTCCGGGCGGGACAATGGGAGTGGCACGCTCGGGTATCTTCTTGTCTTCGATGACTGCCAGTCCGCCGTCCACTTTCTTCTCCTGTGCTTTTATCACCGATGTGGCGGCAAGCACGGCAGTCGCCGAGAGGAAACTGCGGCGGGCGTTATCCACTTGTCCCGGGGTTGTTGCCTGTGCAGGCTTGTCCGCTTTCTTCCAACGGTATTGCAGGTGCAGTGCTCCGTGCTTGCATGTATCTATGCAGTCCATGCATGCCACGCAACGGCTGTAGTCGATGCTGCGGTTCTTGTAGTCGATGCAGGCAGCTTTGCAGCGACGCGAACACAGGCTGCAATTCTTGCACTTCTTTGCATCAAACACCGGACGAAACAAGGAGAAACGGGAGAAAAGCCCCAATATCGTTCCCACCGGACAAATTGTGTTGCAGTAGGTTCGTCCGTTACGCCATGCCAGCACACCTATTATAATAAAGGTAAGGGCTGCGACAACAAACGTCGGCAGGCTCTTCATCCATACTTCTGTTTCGTAGAAAGCATAGCTCCCGGCACGCTCTGCATAATAGGCAAGCAGATTGTTTCCCCATTGGTACAAGGGAGCGAATAGATTGGAAGCAATGCGTCCGTAAGAACTGTACGGAGCCAGCAACGCTACGAATGACCCGACTCCGGCTACCATAGCGATGATGAACAGCCCCAACACTCCATAGCGCAACCACTTCTTTTCCGAAGAATAACTAAAACGGTATTTCTTCTTTTTCCGTAGCCCGCTTATCCATGAAACGATGTCCTGCATCACACCCAACGGACAGATAACCGAACAATACACCCTGCCGACAAGCAGCGTCAGCAGCACCAGACCGATTACCACTCCCACGTTCAAGGCAAGCAGGGCGGGCAGAAACTGTATTTGGGCAGTCCAACCCAACCACGTATGGATGGTTCCCGTAAAGTCGAGGAACAGTGCCGTGACAGCCATGAAGAACAGCACGGCAAGTGTCAATCTTATCTTTCTAAGCATATCATGTATTCTTTAGTCATTAAAACTGGTTGTTTGCTCGTTTGATGTCCATCAGCGAAATCCGCTACAAAGATAACTGATTCCTTCAAAGAATACTTTATATTATTTACAGCTTATCTTATCATTTTTACGGATATTACACATAGCGGCTAAAGTTGCAGGGATTTCCATCCCAATTCCTGCATACAAACATAAATTAATGCTATCTTTGCCACGAGTAACACACATCCGGAGTAAAACCATGTGGACAACTCTATTTTTATAGATACATTAATCAACCTATATATACCTATGCAAAAAGTGAAACCTCTTTTGTGGACATTCGTCTTTTCGGCAGCATTGGTTGGCCCCATGCCTGCACAGGCTGCCTGCGAAACCACCCGCGACGTCACCACTGCCATGCAGCAACAGCAGCCGCAGGTGACAGGAGCCGTACAACTGAACCCCACCACGGTGGAAGTATTGTTTTCCAATCAGCAACGCCTGACGATCGACTTCTATGGCGAGAACGTCTTCCGCCTGTTTCAAGACAACTCCGGAGGCATCTTGCGCGACCCGCAAGCCGAACCGGAAGCGCGCATCCTGGCAGACCAGCCGCGCCGTCCGGTATCTGTGCCGCAGATTGACGACCAGTCCGGAATCCTGTCCGTAAGCACCGGAAAGGTGAAAGTGGAATGGGATAAAACCACGGGACTGATGAAAGTCATCAACCTCGAAACGGGTGTGGTGGTGATGGAAGAAACCGCTCCTACCCTGTTTGAGAAAGAAAAAACAACCCTGACACTGAAAGAGAATCCGCAGGAATATTTCTATGGCGGCGGTGTGCAGAACGGACGCTTCTCTCACAAAGGCAAAGCCATCGCCATAGAAAACCAAAACAGTTGGACCGACGGAGGAGTGGCATCGCCCGCCCCGTTCTATTGGTCAACGAACGGTTACGGCATCCTGTGGCACACGTTCAAGAAAGGACAATATGACTTCGGACTGACCGAGAAAGGAAACGTGGTGCTGCAACACGACACGGATTACTTAGACCTGTTCGTGATGGTGGATGACGGAGCCGTGCCCTTGCTGAACGACTTCTACCAACTGACGGGCTACCCCGTGCTGCTGCCCAAATTCGGTTTCTACCAGGGACACCTCAACGCCTACAACCGCGACTACTGGAAGGAGGATGAAAACGGTATCCTCTTTGAGGACGGAAAGCGTTACAAGGAAAGCCAGAAGGACAACGGCGGCATCAAGGAATCGCTCAACGGCGAGAAGAACAACTACCAGTTCTCCGCCCGCGCCGTGATTGACCGCTACCGGCAACACGACATGCCGTTGGGATGGTTGCTGCCCAACGATGGCTATGGAGCCGGCTACGGACAGACGGAAACACTGGACGGAAACATAGCGAACCTGAAGAGCCTGACGGAATATGCCCACGAACACGGTGTAGAAATAGGTCTGTGGACCCAATCGGATCTGCACCCGAAAGAGGGCGTGGAGGCACTGCTGCAACGTGACATCGTGAAAGAAGTGAGAGACGCAGGCGTGCGTGTGCTCAAGACCGATGTGGCTTGGGTGGGCGACGGATATTCGTTCGGGCTGAACGGCATTACGGACGTGGCACAAATCATGACGTACTACGGCAACAATGCACGCCCGTTCATCATCTCATTGGACGGATGGGCTGGCACGCAGCGATATGCCGGTATCTGGTCGGGCGACCAGACAGGCGGACTGTGGGAATACATCCGCTTCCACATCCCGACATACATCGGTTCCGGACTGTCGGGCAATCCCAACATCACATCAGACATGGACGGCATCTTCGGCGGAAAGAACCCCACAATCAACACACGCGACTTCCAGTGGAAGACCTTCACCCCCATGCAGTTGAATATGGACGGATGGGGCGCCAACGAGAAATATCCGCACGCACTGGGCGAACCCGTCACCTCCATCAACCGCTGGTATCTGAAAATGAAATCGGAACTCATGCCCTATACCTATAGTATAGCACGCGAAGCCGTAGACGGACTGCCCATGATACGCGCCATGTTCCTGGAATATCCCAACCCCTACACATTGGGCAAATCCACGCAGTACCAATTCCTCTACGGACCTTACTTCTTGGTGGCTCCTATCTATCAGAACGTGAAGGCCGACGAACAGGGCAACGACATCCGAAACGGCATCTACCTGCCCGAAGGCGAATGGATAGACTACTTCACGGGAGACAAGTATAAGGGAGAAATCATCCTCAAAACCCATGCCGCCCCGTTATGGAAACTTCCCGTGTTTGTGAAGAATGGTGCCATC
>JAUNIV010000413.1 GCA_030523385.1 Bacteroidales bacterium
GCATCAAAAAATTTTTTTAAAGGAGCAAATCAGATTTTTAAAGGAGCAAAATTTCTTTTCGCGGCGTCGTGCTTTCAGCTTTTCTGTTGTATAAACAATCAATGATAGATTATGAAGGCGTTTTGGCATCCCCTCATAACCTATCATTGGTAATGTCATTCTGTATTATTTCTTTTCAGCCGCTGCATGCGGATAATCTATCGTGTAATGCAGTCCGCGGCTTTCCTTGCGCTCCATGGCCTGACGTGTAATCAGATAGCCGATGTTGATCATGTTGCGCAATTCGCACAACTCGCGCGATGCCTTGCAACGCTTGAACAGCCGTTCCGTTTCCTCATACAAGATGTCCAGACGGTTCCACGCACGGATGAGGCGTGTATTGCTTCGCACGATGCCCACGTAGGCTTCCATGATTTGGTTCACTTCTTTCATGCTCTGGGTGATGAGCACACGTTCTTCATTGTTCATGGTGCCTTCGTCGTTCCATTCGGGAATATCCTCGTTGAAGTCGTAGCGGTCGAGCACGCTCAGCGCATGTTTGGCTGCCGCATCGGCATATACTACGGCCTCTATCAGCGAGTTGCTGGCCAACCGGTTTCCACCGTGCAGGCCGGTGCACGAGCATTCGCCTATGGCATACAGGCGGTTGATGCTGGACTGTCCGTCCAAATCCACCTTGATACCACCACACAGATAGTGTGCCGCAGGAGCCACGGGGATATAATCCTTAGTGATGTCAATGCCTAAGCTGAGGCATTTCTTGTAGATATTGGGGAAATGTTTCTTTGTTTCTTCGGCATCCTTGTGGGTAACATCCAGATAAACATGGTCTTCGCCGCGCAACTTCATCTCGCTGTCTATGGCGCGTGCTACGATGTCTCTCGGTGCCAGTGAGAGGCGTGGGTCATATTTCTGCATGAACTCTTCGCCGCTCTGGTTTCTCAGCACAGCGCCATAACCACGCATGGCTTCGGTGATGAGGAAGCTGGGACGGTCGCCCGGATGGAATAGGGCAGTGGGGTGGAACTGTATGAATTCCATATCCTTCACGAGACCTTTGGCCCGATATACCATGGCAATGCCGTCGCCTGTAGCCACCAACGGATTAGTCGTATTCCGATAGACAGCCTCGCAACCACCGGTAGCCATCACCGTCACGCGCGACAGGTAGGTATCTACCTGGCCGGTCTTTTCGTCGAGCACGTATGCGCCATAGCATTTGATGCCCGGCGTGTGGCGGGTCACGATAATTCCCAAATGATGCTGTGTGATGATTTCCACCGCATAGTGGTCTTTGAGCACCGTGATATTGGGGTGTGCCTTGACAGCCTCTATCAGGCTGGTCTGGATTTCGGCACCGGTATTGTCTTTATGGTGCAGGATTCGGAACTCAGAGTGTCCTCCCTCTTTATGCAGGTCGAACTCCCCGTCTTCTTTCTTATCGAAGTTCACTCCCCATTTTATCAGTTCCTGGATTTGTGCAGGTGCTTCGCGTACCACTTTCTCTACGGCAGCACGGTCGCTTATCCAGTCGCCGGCAATCATGGTATCTTCGATATGCTTTTCAAAGTTATCCACTTTCAGATTGGTCACCGATGCGATGCCCCCCTGAGCAAAATAGGTATTGGCTTCTTCCAGCCCGGCTTTGCAGATAAGTGCCACTTTGCCTTTATGGGCTACCTTCAGCGCGAAACTCATTCCGGCTATTCCTGAGCCGATAACGAGGAAATCGAATTTCTTGATCATGATTAAAAAATTGCTTTATGCCGCAAAGCTACTAAAAACCTTTATTCATTGTACTCTTCGGGGAGTTTTTTTGTGTCGCTACCGTCAAAAGCCACGGCTTTTCCTTCGTCTTACATTAGTAATATGCCGTATTGCTTTCTTTCTGTTGTCTTACGAAAGATGTATTGTCAGATGTCGCGACTGAATGATAAGGCATTCACGTATGGATGTGTACAGAGAACTTTGTTAATAGCCAAGTTATGAATAGAAAAACATGTATGGCATGTTATCATGCTCAAAAAAGGCTATCTTTGTAGCAATCAATTAATATATGACTTGTTATCTCTGCTGAAACAGAGGATAAAAATGTATTTATCTGCTTTCACCGTTCAACGACCGCTGAACGGTCAA
>JAUNIV010000414.1 GCA_030523385.1 Bacteroidales bacterium
GCTTTTGGGGAACCCTCTCCAAAGAAGACAAACGCATTGTGGATGATGCCATCGCGATGGTGAAGATAGAACCGCTGGCGCATCGCATGGTACACACGCTGAGCGATGGCGAAAGACAGAAAGTGATGATAGCCAAAGCGCTGGCTCAGGAAACTCCCATCATATTCCTGGACGAACCGACTGCTTTCCTTGATTTTCCCAGCAAGGTGGAAATCATGCAGTTGCTTCATCGCCTTTCGCACTGGATGAACAAAACGATATTCCTCTCCACGCACGATTTGGAATTGGCTTTGCAGATAGCCGACAAGGTGTGGCTGATGGAGCGGGAAAGGGGTGTCATAGTGGGTACGCCCGAAGATTTGTCCGTAGATGGCAGCTTGAGCCGTTTCTTCCTGCGCAAAGAAATAGCATTCGATACGGAGACAGGGCTGTTCCGCATCGAGCATGCCTTTGAAAGAGACATCCGATTGTCGGGAGAAGGATGCCGTTATGCCATGGCCCGGAAAGCATTGGCAAGAAACGGTATAAGGGCTTGCCGCGAAACCGCATCCGATATATATATAAAGGTAAGGGAAGAGGATTACCTCGTCTATTTGCCCGGAGGAAAAGAGGTAAAGGCACTCACCATAGAAGAAATGTTGGAGCAGGTGATTATGACAGATGAATAAAAAAACACCTCTTAAAAATTTCTCTCTATGTAATTTTCTTGTAAATTTGCACCCTAATTTTAGGAAAGTATTGTCTTTTAGTCAAGATAAAGAAGAAAACGATATAAAACTATGAGTAAGAAATTTGCTGAACTCTCGCAACTCAACCTATCGCAGGTCAACAAGGACGTGCTGAAGAAATGGGACGAAAACGATGTTTTCGCCAAAAGTATGACAGAACGTGAAGGGTGTCCTTCTTTTGTGTTTTACGAAGGTCCTCCCTCAGCCAATGGTATGCCGGGCATTCACCACGTGATGGCACGTACCATCAAAGATACTTTCTGCCGCTATAAGACCATGAAGGGATTTCAGGTGAAGCGAAAGGCAGGTTGGGATACACACGGACTGCCTGTAGAATTGGGCGTGGAGAAAGCATTGGGTATCACAAAGGAAGATATAGGAAAGACTATCTCCGTGGCCGATTACAATGCAGCTTGCCGGAAAGATGTGATGAAGTTTACCCGCGAATGGACAGACCTTACTCATAAGATGGGTTATTGGGTGGACCTTGATAATCCCTACATTACATACGATAACCGCTACATAGAAACCCTGTGGTGGCTACTCAAACAGCTCTATGGCAAAGGACTGCTCTACAAGGGATATACCATCCAGCCTTATTCTCCGGCTGCCGGAACAGGACTCAGCTCGCACGAGTTGAACCAACCCGGATGCTATCGTGACGTGAAAGATACTACCGTGGTAGGTCAGTTCCGCATCAAAGACCCGCGTCCGGAGATGACGGAATGGGGAACTCCTTACTTCCTGGCGTGGACTACTACACCGTGGACATTGCCTTCTAACACAGCATTGTGTGTAGGCCCGAAGATAGACTACGTATCGGTACAGACCTACAACGGATATACGGGTGAGAAGATGACCGTGGTGCTGGCCAAACCGCTTCTTTACGCACACTTCAATCAGAAAGCCGAAGGAATAGCTTTGGAAGACTACAAGCCGGGAGACAAGCTGATACCTTTCAAGGTGGTAGGCGAATACAAGGGAACCGACCTGGTGGGTATGCATTACGAGCAGCTCATTCCGTGGGTGAAACCCGTCAGCGTCGATGAGGAAGGCAACTGGCAGGAAGCTGCCGGAGAGGCTTTCCGAGTTATCCCGGGCGACTATGTAACTACCGAAGACGGTACGGGTATCGTACACATCGCACCGACCTTTGGTGCCGACGATGCTTTTGTGGCACGCGCCGCAGGCATCCCGTCGCTTTTCATGATTAACAAGAAAGGCGAGACACGCCCGATGGTGGACTTGACCGGTAAGTTCTATATGCTGGACGAACTGGATGAAACCTTCGTAAAGGAATGTGTGAATGTGGAATTGTATAAAGAATACGAAGGACGTTGGGTGAAAAATGCCTACGATCCCCGCTTCACCATAGATGGCAAGTATGACGAGAAGGCTGCACAGGCAG
>JAUNIV010000415.1 GCA_030523385.1 Bacteroidales bacterium
CGGACGAGGGCACGTCCAATCCGCCTAAGTATTCTTCGCATTGCCGATGGAGCGAAGCCTTGTCTTTGAAAGAAAAGGTAGGCGAGTCGATGGGAATGTCCCCTGCCTGTACGCTCTTTACCACTTGCGAGTAGCCGGAGACTATCGGGCAGTTGTAACTGTTCTGCATCCCGTGGTCTTTCTTTTCATATACGACAAAGGGCATGAATATCCTGTCCACTCCATGCCGTAGCAGGTCGTCGATGTGGCTGTGAGCCAACTTTGCCGGAAAACAGATGGTGTCCGACATGACTTTGCCCGCGCATTGTTCGTAGTGCGCGAAGTTGGACACTTCGGACAGGCGGACTTGCAGGTTGCATTCCGTGAAAAGCGTATGCCAGAAAGGATATTCCTCATACATGTTCAGGCAGCGCGGAATGCCGATGACCATCAGCGGATGTGGCAATTCCTTTTTACGGTCGAACAGCAGGCTGCGCTTCTTCTCGTAGGCATTGAGTCCGTGTTCTTTCTTGTCTCCTTTGTTGGTAAATACCTTTTCACACCGGTTGCCGGAGAAATAGATATTGCTGTTCCCGAAACGATAGCGGGTGATGGTGCATTGGTTCTCGCAACCGTGGCAGTGCAATGTGTCGGCTGTGTATGTGGCTTTGGAAAGCATGTATTCCAAAGAGACGGGATTGGATCCTTGCGTCTGCATGGCATACAGTGCGCAGCCCAATGCTCCCATCAGTTCCGGACAATCACTGCGCAGCACCTGCTTACCCGTCAGATTCTCCAGTGCCTTGACTACTGAATCGTTGTGCATGGTTCCTCCCTGCACGACGATGTGACTGCCCAGTGCGGAGGTGTCTTTCAGACGCAACACCTTATAAAGGCAATTCTTGATGACGGAGTAGGAGAGTCCGGCGGCTATGTTGGCCACGGAAGCTCCTTCGCGCAACACCTGCTTCACTTTGGAGTTCATGAATACGGTGCAGCGTGTCCCTAAATCGCATGGCGATGGGGCAAGGCAGGCGGCTTCGGCAAAATCTTCCACCGTGTAGTTCAAGGATTGCGCAAACGTGCTGATAAACGAACCGCATCCCGACGAGCAGGCTTCATTTACTTCAATGCGGTTTATCACCCCGTGGTCTGTAAATATGGCCTTCATGTCCTGTCCGCCTATGTCCAGCACGAACGATACCTGCTCGTCTATGCGTTTGGCTGCCATGTAGTGAGCCATTGTTTCCACGATTCCTGCGTTCATGGAGAAAGCTGCCTTTATCAGGTCTTCGCCGTAACCGGTGGAGCAGGAACCGGCAATCTGCAAATCTGTTTTGTGTTCCCGGCATTGGGCCGACAGCTCCTTCAGTCCTTCTTCCACCGCCTTTACCGGATTTCCGTCGTTATTCCGATAATGTGAGAAGAACATCTGTCCTTCGGCATCCAGCACAACAATCTTTGTGGTAGTAGATCCTGAGTCTATGCCTAAAAAAGCCTTGACCGTGCCTGTTGGCCATGATGCCCTTGGGATGGCATGTCGTGATATTTGTTCTTTCCATGCTTCATACTCTTCCCGACTGCCGAAGATGGGAGAGGGGTGCATATTCTCCGCCGGTTCTTTCCGCACGGGAGCATTGTCCAGTCTGTTGATAAATTCCGATACGGTCAGTTGGCACCGCTCTTCATTCAAGGCTGCTCCCCATGCCGGTATCAGATTGGCTTTGTCGGGCAGGATAAGACTGTCTGCCGGCAAGTGCAGATAATCGGCAAAAGCTTTCCGCAAGGCAGGAATGAAAGTCAGCGGTCCTCCGCAAAGCAAGACAGGTGCGCTGATTTCGTGTCCGTGTGCCAGAGTCGTGACAGTCTGCACGGCTACGGCATGGAAAATAGATGCGGCAATGTCTGCCCGCGGAACATTGCGCGCAATCAGGTTCTGAATATCGGTCTTGCAGAACACACCGCATCGGGATGCAATGGGGTAAATCTGCGTGGCGCTTTCTGCCAGCGTCCCCAATTCATCGGGAGAAACGTGGAGCAGTATAGCCATTTGGTCGATGAATGCACCCGTTCCTCCTGCACAGTTGCCGTTCATCCGCAAGTCTGACGGATGGCCTTGCGAAAAGAATACCATTTTGGCATCT
>JAUNIV010000416.1 GCA_030523385.1 Bacteroidales bacterium
CAATTTCATGCAGTTCTGGTTCCGTTTTATAGAGCGCAACCGTTCCATGATTGAGATTGACAACTATGACGATTTGCGTGAGGTTGTCATGCGGGATTATCCTACCTATTCCGGTCTGATGCTTGAAAAGTATTTCCGGCAGAAGCTGACGGAGGAAGGGGGATTCCGCGAAATGGGTTCATGGTGGGAGGCCAAGGCAGGAAAAGAAGCCTATGAGATAGACATTGTAGGCATACGGGCAGAAGGGAAATCAGCACTCGTTGCCGAAGTGAAGCGCAACGCCCGCAACTATGACAACAAGTTGTTCATGGCTAAGATCGAGCACATAAGAGCCAAGATATTATCTGGGTATGAGATAGAATCCCAGCTTTATACCATAGATGATATGTAATGAAACGGTAAGGTTCGTCATCCTGTCAGGCAGATGTAACATATCGTGGCCGGTAATCAGTCCTTAGATAGTCAATATATTCTTGGCAGCAAGCCCTGTCAATCTGGTCAAGAGTGATTTTTTCTTTTCCCATATCCTTGATAGTCCTCATTGCTGTCATTATTTGCTGCCACAACGGGTGGAGATACTTCCCTATCACACATTGGGAGTGCACAAGTATCGATTACTAATCGTTGCAGTTATTCGTTGGTAGATAAGCATTCGAACAAATGACAATTATAGTTTTACAAGACTCGCATACCCAATACTCCAACAAACATTTCTATTTCTCTTTTTGGAATACTCAAGTGTGTCGCTATTTTACGCCAGCCCTTTACAGCTACCGTTACCTCCGAAATAATTCTTTCTGCAACCTCCCTGTTGAGCATATATTCCTCACATGCCTCTAACAATATACTTAAATTCGCCTTATTGGAAGTAGACGAGACGAGCAGACTTTGATATTCATTTAAAGTTGGATTTATATCGTATGCCGGAGACAAGGTCCACCCTTTTGCAGTCAAAAGGAAACCATGATTGCGGAAATGGTCATCACTATTGCCAATGCAGATATTGAAAACCACACGACGATAGAGTTCCTGTAGGTTTCGCTCTACATCAGTACAGTTCTGAATAATGAAGTCAACAATATCCAGATAACCATGCCCTGTAGCTGCATTATCACCGTCACTTAGTCCCAACAAGGTCATAGCTGATGCAAAATGAATACGTCCTCCATCAGTTGTTCTGTCGAAGCGTTGTGACAGCAATGTATGATATTTTTCTCCAGTTGCCAGCACTTTGGTTTTTGCTACGTTTATCCCTGCTTTTGTGGCAAGCAAATGACTGAAATGCTCCCATAATCCGACATCATAGTCATCCTTCCGAGACGGGAACTTGGCTACATAAAGAGTTTTATCCGTATCTATTACATTGGCTTTGGGCCTTGCACCTCCCAATGATGTCCCCGGTTGCACAAGTTGTGCAATCCATTTTTTATCGGGGAGCATATTGTTTTCTTCGCTTTTCTCAATCTCGGCACTGGCCACAATCAGTTCCCGAATGTCCGTCAATGGAGGAATTTTCAAAGATTCACTCACATTGATAAATTCACCATCAATGTCTTCCTTAAAACGGAATCCACCCATTCGAGAGAAATCATCTATACCAGTCAAGAAATCAAAAGATGACAATCTCCGTACTGGCCGTTTTTCTTCCGCCGCTGCAATTTGTTCACGACGTAACAACAAAGTTCGTCCCCAACGATCCGGCAAGGCATCAGAAAAACATCCGAATATATCCTTGCCCGGTTGCGCGTATTGTTGTCCCGGGTAATTATTCAGATCGTCACTCAAGAACAAATCTCCGTGTTGTGCCAGCCATTCATTATTGAATGTGAAGCTATAACTATCCGTACCACGAAGAGACTCATAGCCCAATTCGCCTATGAGTTCCACTTCTTTGAGCCAATCGAAATCGGCATATACATACAACTTTTTCATAGATTATTCTTTCTTGGATGCACGTTCTCTTGTTTTCAAACTCAAATCTTGCAAAGCTTTTCCCATTTTATCTTCTTTGGCAAGCGATAGAATATCATCGTCGAGTTGCAAAGCATACAACACACGCATATAAATTCCTATAGCAACAGTTGGAATACCTTTTTCAATTCGAGACACAGTAAGCGGTG
>JAUNIV010000417.1 GCA_030523385.1 Bacteroidales bacterium
GATAGACATGACGCTTACGGCTCCTAATTGTCCGGCTGCTGATTTCATCATGGAAGACGTCCGGCAGAAAATTGATTCGATAGACGGAGTGGTGTCATCGGTAGTCAATCTGGTGTTTGAGCCCGAATGGGACAAGGACATGATGAGTGAAGAAGCAAAACTCGAATTAGGTTTTCTCTGAGTATGAAGAATGTTTATTTCCTTTCCGATGCCCACTTAGGTTCTCGTGCCATTCCGCACGGGCGAACACAGGAACGACGTTTGGTGAACTTTTTGGACAGCATCAAGCATCGTGCAGCAGCTGTGTATCTGCTGGGTGATATTTTTGATTTTTGGTATGAATTCAAGTTGGTGGTACCGAAAGGCTACACCCGTTTCCTTGGAAAGATTTCCGAACTGACTGACTTGGGAGTGGAAGTCCATTTCTTCATTGGTAACCATGATATATGGTGTGGCGATTATTTGGAGAAAGAATGTGGAGTAACGCTCCACAGGCAACCATTGACTTGTGAAATCTATGGGAAAGAGTTTTTCTTGGCACACGGTGACGGACTGGGAGATAACGATACGAAGTTTAAGCTGCTGCGTGCCATGTTCCATAGTGTCACCTTGCAGCGCATGTTTTCGGCCATTCATCCGCGCTGGAGTGTGGAGCTTGGATTGCAGTGGGCCAAACACAGCCGCTTGAAGCGTGAAGGAGGCAAGGAACCCGAATACATGGGTGAGGACAAAGAACCACTGGTGTTGTTTACCAAAAACTACCTGAAAGTACATCCGGACATAAATTTCTTCATTTACGGGCATCGCCACATCATGCTCGACCTTATGCTGAGCCGGACTTCGCGCATGATGATTCTGGGTGATTGGATAAACGATTTCTCATACGCAGTCTTTGACGGTGAAAATATGTTTCTCGAACAATTTATAGAAGGAGAAAGCCAACTATAAAACGAAAGAAAGCCACTAAGCATCGCGCTCGGTGGCTTTCCATTGAGAGTTATATATATTAACCAAACAATAAAACTTACTTGTTCAGGATAGCCATAGTGTCACTGGCTATCATCAGCTCTTCGTCTGTCGGGATGACGCATACGGTCACTTTGGAATCAGCGGTAGAGATGATAGCTTCTTCGCCACGCACCTTGTTCTTTTCGGCATCAATCTTTACGCCCATAAATTCCAATCCTTTGCATACTTCGGAACGGCAATTAGCCTGGTTTTCGCCCACACCGCCTGTAAACAGGATGATGTCTACACCACCCAATGCGGCTGCGTATGCACCGATGTATTTCTTGATGCGGTAGAAGTACATCTTCTCTGCGAGGTCAGCCTTCGGGTTTCCAGCAGCCACGGCAGCTTCCAATTCACGCATGTCGCTTGATACGCCCGACACTCCTAACACACCGCTCTTCTTGTTCAGCAGGTTGGATATGCCGGTGGCATCCAGTCCTTCTTTTTCCATGATGAATGTCACGGCACCGGCATCAATGTCACCGCTGCGTGTACCCATCATCAAGCCTTCCAGCGGAGTGAGACCCATGCTGGTGTCCATACACTTGCCGTCTTTGATGGCTGAGATGGAACCACCGTTGCCAATGTGGCAGGTGATAATCTTCTTGCCTTTCGGATCAACCCCTAAGAAGTCGCAAACGCGCTGCGAAACATAGCGGTGTGAAGTTCCGTGGAAACCATAACGGCGCACGCCATACTTCTCGTAGAGTTCGTAGGGCACGGCATACATGTAAGCATAGTCGGGCATGGTCTGGTGGAAAGCCGTGTCGAATACACCTACCTGCGGCACGTTGGGCAGGATGGCAGATACGGCATTTACACCTTTCAGGTTGGCCGGGTTGTGGAGCGGGGCCAAGTCATTGCAGGCAGTGAAGGCATCCAGCACTTCCTTATCCAGCAATACCGACTGGCTGAAACGTTCGCCTCCGTGCACCATGCGGTGGCCTACGGCATTGATTTCGTCCAGTGATTGGATGGCACCATATTCCGCACTTACCAGTGTGTTGAGGATGAACTCAATGCCGGCAGTATGTTCGGGTATGTCTTTTTCCAATATCTTCTTTTCTCCGTTGGGCAAGGTCAGTTTCAGGAAAGAACCCGGC
>JAUNIV010000418.1:0-1190 GCA_030523385.1 Bacteroidales bacterium
AAGCATAATGGCATGATTAAGGTCGTGACTGGCATCCGGAGATGCGGTAAGTCGTATCTGCTGATGAATCTATTCAGGCAACACTTACTCGATGAAGGAGTGAGTGAGGAACATATCGTAATGTTGGATCTTGAAAATCGCAGAAACAAGAGATTAAGGGATCCGGATGCCTTACTGGAATGGATTGATTCTCAGATTGTAGAATATAAGGCTTTTGGTGACGTCCCCAAAGAAGAATGGTACTATGTGATGCTGGACGAGGTACAACTGGTACCGGAGTTTGAGGATGTGTTGAATTCATATTTAAGCATCCGGAATGTGGATGTGTATGTGACAGGAAGCAATTCACGATTCCTGTCGAAGGATGTAATTACAGAATTCCGTGGTCGTGGTCATGAGATTCATATTACGCCTTTGTCTATGAGTGAGTTTGTCGGTGCACATCCTGAAATGACTTTTGAGGAGGCTCTGGATCAGTATATGACATACGGAGGATTGCCGATAGTTTGCATGGAGCCTGATGTGAAGGAGAAGGAAGCATATCTGAAAGGATTGTTTGAGAAGACATACTTGACGGACATTCAGGAACGTTATCATATCAAAGGCAGTGATGTTATGGGTGAGCTGATTGATGTAGTGGCTTCTGGCATAGGAGGGCTTACAAATCCAACGAAGATTGAGAATACGTTTAAGACGGTTAAGGGTATCGGAGTGGGAAAGAATACCATCAAGCAGTATTTAGAGATACTGGAGGAATCGTTTCTGATCAGAAAAGCAGTGCGCTATGACATAAAAGGACGTAAATATATTGATACACCACAAAAATACTATTTTGAAGATTTGGGTCTCAGGAATGCACGCATTGGGTTCCGTCAGGTAGAAAAGACACATCTGATGGAGAATATGGTATATAATGAACTTTGTCTCCATGGATACACTGTGGACGTGGGAGTTGTGATGCATAATACCAAAAATGCCGAAGGCCGTAGCCAAAGGGTTCAGCTGGAAGTGGACTTTGTGTGCAACCGCGGACCAGAGAGAATATATATTCAGTCTGCCTATGCATTACCCGACAGGGAAAAGGTAGAGCAGGAACAGGCTTCACTTTTGCAAATCAAGGATGGATTTAGAAAGGTAATAATTGTAGCAGACAGATATTTGTCGGGATACAACGAAGATGGTATCAGGAT
>JAUNIV010000418.1:1200-2112 GCA_030523385.1 Bacteroidales bacterium
GAACTTCCTTATGGAAGGAATGTCATTGGATTGAGTTTGCTTGTTTTTGCTAATAGTTTCTACTTGCCAAATAGAATATAATCCAATTAAAGTAAGTGCTTTATCGTATATTGCTTTGGCACTCTGAATCTTTTTACGTACCTTCGTGCAAAGAATACATCAGACAAAAGAATATGAACAATAAGAATCAGGTCATCCTGTTTATCATGGAAAGACGGAGTTTCGCGGCATCCATACCAATGAACTTCTTGAACTTACCCCTTTTCAAAAACATACCTTCAAGATGGATGCAATGAGCCAGTTGTATCCCGAATACTATATTCTGAAGGTAAATGGTTTCAATCAAGTAGCTCAAAGTCCTTTGGAAGAGTGGATTTCATTGTTTTGGGAGGGAACTACAGCTATATTTATAAGGATGCACGAGGCCTCTGATAAGCTATGCGCGGCGTCCCGTTCTGCACATAAATGATGCCACACCGCCGGAAGCCGTATTTCTCCAAAATATGTTGCATCACGACATTGTCATGATGAGTATCCGCACGCAGGTTGTCGCACTGCCCGAAGCACCATTGCAGGCAGGCAGCCGCCACACCCTTTTGCCGCCCGTTGGTCGCCATGCGGTGGATGGTGCAATAAGGAGCATCGTTCAGCCATGCCCCATCTTCTATGCGCGCGTAGTTGGGATCTTCTCCGGCAATGAAGCAGAATGTGCCTGTTATTTCCCCTTTTTCATTCTCGCACACGTAGCAGTGTGCCTCCTCTATTTCGTGCTTCATCAGTTCGGCCGACGGGTAGCCGTTAATCCACTGGTTGGGGTTTCCGTTGGCCTGCATGAAGCGGCGGGCGTAGTCGAACGCATGCATGATTTCTTCCAAATCTTGAAGTTGCGAAAGTCTGATAGTCATATCGTTT
>JAUNIV010000419.1 GCA_030523385.1 Bacteroidales bacterium
GGTGAACAGGTTGTTGGCAGAAGCGTATGCTCTTACCTTGGTCAGTCCCAGTCTTTTCGTGCAACTTTGAGGAATCGTAAATCCCAATGTAATATTCTTCAAACGTACATGATCCGTAGAAAGCATCCAACGTGAAGAGCTTACTGCCGCATTTCCGTAAGCGAACTGGGGCAATTTAGCATTGTCGCCGGGTTTCTGCCACATGTCTTCTGCTTTCCAGTAAGAAGGAATATTACCTAAATAATGATAAGTACCTCCATTGGACTGAATCCAAGTTGCTCTATCAAAGGCATGTCCACCGAAAGAATAAGTAAATGTGAAATTCAGGTCTATAAACTTCCAGCTGACGAAGTTTGACAAACCACCTTGTACTTTCGGATCTACATGACCCACAATAACTTTGTTTGCTTCTGCCGAATTAGTTGTAGTGTTACGGGCATTGGCCGTACCATCATTAATATAATAAGATTCCTTACCTGTCTCCGGGTCAACTCCGGCATACTCGTATGCATAGAAAGAGTTGAAAGATTCTCCAACCCGGTGGATCAGTTGGCCATAGCTTGCATCCATCATTTCTGTTTGTTCGCCATCCAGCTTGGTCAGTTCATTCTTGTTGTGAGAGATATTAAATGATGTGGTCCAATACCAGTCTTTTGTAGAAATGTTGGTTGATTTGATTTCAAATTCTATACCTCGGTTTCTCATTGAACCTACATTCTTCAAGATACTACCCAAACCTGTAGTCAGTGAAATGGGTTGGTCCAACAAAAGGTCTTTGGTATCACGGTTATACCAATCAAAAGAAACAGATAATTTGTTCCACAGGGTCAGATCCAGACCTACATTGGTTGCATAGTTCTTTTCCCATTTTAATTCAGGGTTAGTCAGACGAGTTTCTGCCGAACCGGGCTTTCCGTTATAGTTATAACCATACTCATATACACCCATATATTCATAGTAATCCGACGGCTGAGTACCATTAATACCATAAGAAGCACGTATTTTGGCATCTGTAATTACTTCACTCAATGATTGCATGAAAGCTTCTTGAGTAAGACGCCATGAAGCAGATACTGACCAGAAGTTACCCCAGCGGCTGTCTTCTGCCAGTCTGGAACTACCATCGCGTCTGAAACTTGCACTGATGTAATACTTGTTGTTATAGTCATAGTTTAAACGTCCCAGCATAGAGGTCATACGATATTTTGACTTATAACTGGCTGACCGAGTGGTTGCCGCATTGGCAATTTCTTCCAGATAACCAGGATAATCCGTACCATTGGAGTAGGTATAATCCAATGTGTAATCTTCAGTTTCGAAACCTACCAAAACATCTATAGAATGTTTTTTTCAAAAAAATCGGCATAAGGCGCAAAGAAAAGCAAAGTTCTACATAAATAAATGCAGGTCAGCATCTTGTATGCAGGGCGGGTTGAAGCAGGCTTCGGCATAAAAAGCCTGAAAACACCCCTTTCGGACAAAGTTCGGCTACTAAACAGCTACCGGTTCCGAAACGGGTATATGCGGCATAACGAGTTCTGTTTCATTGCTTTGCCTTGTTTTGCATAGCTCTTGGTAAGAAATAAGTAACTACCTTTAGAAACGAAAATTTTAGAGTTATGGAAACAAAGAGAAGTACGTTTGCGACCTCGTTCTACATCAAGAGATCCGCAGTGAGAAACCGGGACGGGAAAGCCCCCATCATGGTGAAAATCTCCGTTGACGGAGATGACAAGGCAGTGGGAACCAAGCTGTTCGTCACTCCCGACCTCTGGGAGAACGGCAAGGCGAAAGGCAAGTCCGCCGAGGCAAACGAGATAAACGGGCAACTGAAGGAGGTCTCCGCCCGGCTCACCAACCACTACCACCGCATCCTCCGGGAAGAGGATTTCGTCACAGCCGAGAAGCTGCGCAACGCCTTCCTCGGTGTCGGCGTGATGGAGAACTGCATCCTCAAAGACTTCGGGAACATGAACCGGGAGTTTGAGGCGATGGTGGAGAAAGGGCAGCGAGCCAAGTCCACCTACAACAAGTATCTGGCTGTTTACAACCATTTCAAGACCTTCCTTTGGGAGACGAAAAAGCGCACCGACATGGCTGA
>JAUNIV010000420.1 GCA_030523385.1 Bacteroidales bacterium
GCATTGGCGGCACCGCAAATGAATGAAGCGAAAAGGAACCAGGTGATAGACTCTGTGGCGGCAGCCTGAATGAACAGTCCGAAAGAAATGGCAAACAAGACAAAGGAGAGTGCCATTGTCTTCTTGTAACCGATGGCTTCGATACATTTCGTGGCAGGTATGCCGAAGATAAGGAAGGGCACAAAAGTAGCGGCCAGCAACAGATTGGACTGAGAGGCCGACATGTTCATTGATTTCTCAAGAACCGGCATCAGAAACGAATTTATGCCCAGCGCAAAGCCGATGGCAAAGAACATCATGCCTACAAAGGCAAGGGGTACCATGAGGTTTTTCTGTGAGTTACTCATAATAATAGATATTTTAAAAAGGGGTTAGTAATCAAGTTATGGCTATGAAAAAAGCCACGGAGTCTGCATCCTTCTGTTTGCTTGTTCGAGGAGGGGTGTCAGGCTCCGTGGCTTATCAATATCAGTCTATGATGTCAAAGCCGCAATAGGGAACCAATGCTTTCGGAATGCGTATGCCTTCCGGAGTCTGGTTGTTTTCCAACAATGCAGCCACGATGCGAGGCAATGCCAATGCAGAGCCGTTCAGCGTGTGACATAACTCGGTCTTTTTCTCTGCCGTGCGGTAACGGCATTTCAGTCGGTTGGCTTGATAAGTGTCAAAATTAGATACGGAACTTACTTCCAGCCAACGTTTCTGTGCTTCGGAATAAACTTCGAAGTCGAAGCAAATGGCAGCCGTGAAGCTCATGTCGCCGCCACAAAGACGAAGGATGCGGTAGGGGAGTTCCAGTTTTTTCAGCAATCCTTCCACATGATCCAGCATTTCCTGATGTGACTGTTTGGAATGTTCGGGCTTGTCAATGCGCACCAACTCCACCTTAGAGAATTCATGCAGTCGGTTCAAGCCTCTCACGTCCTTGCCGTATGAACCGGCTTCGCGACGGAAGCATTGGGTGTATGCACAGTTCTTGATAGGCAGTTGCTTTTCATCCAGAATGACATCCCGGTAGATGTTGGTTACAGGCACTTCGGCGGTAGGGATAAGATAGAGGTCATCTACTTCGCAATGATACATCTGTCCTTCCTTGTCGGGGAGCTGTCCGGTGCCGTAGCCCGATGCGGCGTTCACCACTGTAGGCGGCATGATTTCCTCGTAGCCCGATGCCCGTGCTTCGTCTAAGAAGAAGTTGATGAGCGCACGTTGCAGGCGTGCTCCTTTACCTTTATATACAGGAAAACCCGCTCCGGTGATTTTTACGCCCAAATCAAAGTCTATCAGGTCGTATTTCTTAGCCAGCTCCCAATGGGGCAGAGCGTCTTTGGGAAGTTCTGTTTCCATTCCTCCCATCTTTTCCACCACGTTGTCTTCGGCTCCAACACCTTCGGGCACTTCTTCGTAAGGTACGTTCGGAATGGTGTACAGCAGGTTGGTCATGTCCTCCTGTGCCTTGTCCATTTCAGCTTGCAGGGTTTTGCTTGTTTCCTTTATTTGGGCCACACGCGCTTTGGCTGTTTCGGCTTCTTCTTTCTTCCCCTCTTTCATCAGTTGTCCGATGGATTTGGAGGTAGCGTTCACCTCTGCCAGGTTCTTGTCCAATAGGTTTTGCGCGGTGCGTCTTTTGTCGTTCAATGCCAGCACCTGTTCGATGGTTGCCTTTGCATTCTTAAAATGCTTCTTTTCCAGTCCGCGGATTACTCCTTCCGTGTTTTCTGTAATTTGTTTGATAGTAAGCATATCTTTTTCTTTCTTTTTGATATTTCTTGAATTGATGGCAAAGTTAGCTAATAAAACGGTAATAAAAAAGAAAAAGGCCCTTCAAAAGTGAAGAGCCTTTCATTTCTTTATACATTTTACGATTATGCTTCGGCAGCGGGCAAAACAGAAACCATTCTTCTGTCATTGCGACCTACCTTGAAACATACTGTACCATCTACCAAAGCGTAAAGAGTGTGATCGCTTCCCATACCGATGTTTTCACCCGGGTGGAATTCTGTACCTCTCTGACGAACGATGATGTTACCGGCTTTGCAAGCCTGTCCACCAAATATCTTAACGCCTAATCTCTTACTTGCTGATTCGCGGCCGTTCTTAG
>JAUNIV010000026.1:0-10731 GCA_030523385.1 Bacteroidales bacterium
TTTGGTACACATTTAATTCGTTATAAATGTGTCTACCTATATCAGTATAAGACATCCCGTGCAAAGTATAACAGACCTCACCGTTCAGCGACCGCTGAACGGTGAAATAAGAATGTTATTGTTGGTGAAGTAAAATATTTTATTTGTTAGGAGTGGCCCATTTCTTCGTGTCGGTACATTGAATAGTGATTCTCTCACCTCCGCATGTCATCCTGAATTCACCTTTCTCCAATATCCATTTTCCGTCATATCCTACAAAAGCCAAATCGCTTCCTTTCAGTTTAAAAGAAACCGTTTGGGTCTCTCCCGGCTGTAAAGCAATCTTTTCAAAACCGCGTAAACGGATATTGTCAGGTGTCAGACTGGCAACCAAATCACTGGAATAAAGGAGTACACTTTCTTTTCCTGCCACTTTACCGGTGTTGGTGACATCAATGCTGAAAACTAACTCATCATCGGCTGTAAACGAGGGACGATCTACGCGGAAGTTTCCATATTGATAAGTGGTATAGCTCAATCCTGTCCCGAAAGCCCATTGTACATCCATTACGGCATCGTAGTTATAGTTGCCGTCCATCTGGCCTATGTTCTCACAAGGTTTGTAATCATAAGTAGCCAGTGAGTTTATCAAACGGGGATAAGTGAACGGAAGCTTGCCGCAGAAATTGGCTTCGCCTGCCAACAAATTGGCCAAAGCATCCGCACCATAATTGCCGGGAAGCATGATATGCACCACAGCTTGCGCCAAAGGGACGATTTCATTAATGATGCGCGGACGTCCTTCGTTCAGTATCAAGATGGTTGGCTTTCCGGTAGCAGCCAAAGCCTTGACCAATTCTTTCTGATTGGCAGAAAGGTTCAGATCGGTCAGGTTGCCCGGTGTTTCGCAGTAGGAGTTTTCGCCAATACATGCAATGATGACATCGGCAGTCGAAGCTGCCTGCACGGCTTTTTCTATTTCGGGAGTGTTTTCTTGCCACCAAAGAGTACCTTTGCCTGTGGCATAAGTCACACCGGGTTCGTAAATCACGTTTTCTTTACCGTATTTGTCGGACAAGGCTTCATAGATGGTATTGTATGCCTGCGCACATTCGTCTGCCTTGTCACCTTGCCATGAGTAAGACCATCCTCCGTTCAGGCAACGCATAGAGTTGGCATTGGGACCTGTCAGCAATATTTTCTTTCCTTTGGCCAAGGGCAGGACATTGCTTTCATTTTTCAGCAAGACCAATGACTCTTCGGCTGCTTCCAATGCTGCTTGCGCAAATTCATGACTACCGAATTTATCGTATTCTTCAATATCCCAATAAGGTTTCTCAAACAATCCCAAGCGATATTTCAGTCGGAGAACACGGCTCACTGCATCGTCTATGCGCGACATGGGGACTTCGCCTTCTTCTACCAGTTCTTTCAAATAATCACAGAAACTGACTTCGTAAGGAACCATCGACATGTCAATCCCTGCATTGATGGCAATCTTGATAGCTTCCTTTTTGGTTGCCGCAATGTGGTCACGTGTGCAAAGGTTGTTGATGTCTGCCCAGTCAGTCACAATCATGCCGTCCCAGTTCAGATCTTCTTTGAGCCATCCGGTCAGTAGTTCTTTGTTTGCGTGGAAAGGCATTCCATTGTTTACTCCGGAGTTGACCATCAGTGTTAATGCACCACTTCGGATACACTCTAAGAAAGGGGCAAAGTGTTTTTCACGCAGGTCGATGTTTGAAATGGAAGAAGGTGTACGGTCTTTGCCGGATACAGGTACTCCATATCCCATAAAATGTTTCAAGCTGGTTGCCACATGATACTTATCTATTTGGTTGGGATTCTCGCCTTGAAATCCTTTGACTGCCTCAGCGGCCATTTGTGCATTGACATAACAATCTTCACCGTAACTTTCCCACATGCGTGCCCAGCGCGGGTCGCGTCCCAAGTCCATTACAGGAGCATAAGTCCAGGGAATGCAACCGGCTTTGGTTTCATAAGCTGAGATTTCGCACGAACGTCTCACCAGTTCACGGTTGAACGTGGCGGCCATGTTGATGCCTTGCGGAAAGAGAGTTCCATTCAATGTGTAGGTAGTTCCATGAATCTGATCTACGCCGTAGATGCAGGGAATGCCTATTTCCTGCATGGACTTCTCCTGAATTTGTCGGATGGTTTCCGCCCATTTTTCTTTTGTCTGTGCCACGCTGAGTGGTACGTTCAGAATGGAGCCTACTTTGTATTTTCCGATGACAGTATCAAGCAAAGCTTCATTGAGTTTGAAATTGTCCGGGCTGCTGAAGTCGGTTATTACATCAACGGTGATTTCACACATTTGCCCAATCTTCTCTTCTAAAGTCATTTTCTTCAAAAGGGATTCTATGTTTTTTTCTATCCGGTCATCTGTAGGAATAGCCGGTTTTACTTGAGCGTATGTAGTTGCTGACATACTGATGGATAATACTGCTGTTAATAAGATATTCTTCATAAGTATAGTTTTATTGATTTACCACTGATCAGTTCTAAACGGAACGACAGGCATCCCACGATGGTTTTTCAAATTACCGGGTTGGAAGTTTCGGAAGCAATAGCGCACTGCTGCCGGATGCTTAACTTTGTCCGAACAGACCCGGATTGTTTTTTTTCCTGTATCAAGGGAAGCTTCTGCCGGATGGAATATCCTGTCTTCTCCTGCCACCTCGAATCCTTCTATGCCTGTCCATGGGCTGAAACCTTCATCGGCATGGTCAAAAGTCAGCTCTACCGTGTCTTTTTGGATGCTCATGCTCCGATAGGTGGGATAATCACAGGCAATGCTCCAATAATTATAAGTCTTGTTCAGTGCCAGATAAGCAAGTCGTTTACCCACTTCCTCTTTTTGGCAAGGATGTATTTGAGGTTTTTCGTATGGATAGGCTAAATCATTGGTGCAGACCATGCCACTGTTCGGAATAAGGGCAGCGGCACGGGACTGTGCTTCGCGGAGTAATGCACCGCCGATTCCTTCGCCATAGTCGTATGGAGCGATTTCCACCAGATAAAAAGGCAGTTCTCCTTGATTCCATTCTTTGCGCCAAAGTTCAACCATGGTCCTCAGACGCTCAGCATACGTGGTCTCTTTGCCCACGTTCGATTCTCCTTGATACCACAAAAATCCACGGATAGTATATGACTGGAGCGGTTTCAGCATACCGTTATACATTATGGTCGGGGTATGGTAGTTCCATTCTTCTCCTTCTTCAGGTGTCTTGATCTCTTTTCCCAAATCTACGTCCGGATAAGTCTTTACAATTTCTTCCGGTAGCCATCCTTCTACCCGCGAACCACCCCAGGCACATGAGATGATTCCTACCGGTATTTGGAGTACGCGGCTCAACATCCTGGCAAAACTGAAAGCCGTGGCACTGAAGTATGGGGCATTGAAAGGATTGCTTTCCTTCCAACAGCCTGCCACGTTTTCTTGGGGAACCGGTGCGCCGGTCTTGGGAATGGTAGCCATACGGATGCCCGTCCACTCTCCGGAAGTGGCTATTGTTTCGTTGGCATTCTCTACAGGGCAGTTCCAAAATCCATTCAAAGGCATTTCCATGTTCGACTGTCCGGAGCAGAACCATACTTCACCAATCAGGATATGTTGGATACGGGTCGTATCTCCGTCAAAGAAGTCAATGCTATATGGCGTGAAGCCGGCTGTGGGAGTGTTTACCCGGGCTTGCCATTTGCCTTCTGCATCCGAACGGGTTGTAACCGTCCGGTTATTCCACGAAGGAGTTATGTGGATAAGGCTATTGGGAGTTGATTTTCCCCATAGTCTGACTTCTGTCTGCTGTTGCAGTACGGCATAGTCGCTCAGTATATCCGGCAATACCACTTTTGCCGACAGGGTTTTGCTAAGTAGTACCAATAGGCACAATCCTATAAATCTTTTCATTGTAGATGCGTATTATCAATGTTCAAAGATAGAAAATCTTTCCATAATTTCCATACACATTCGCCCGTTATGATAAGGACATTTCCAAAATCCGGCTTTGTCATCGTTACGGTTTATACTGCCATCGGCACGAATGCTCCAGTACCATTCTCCGTTTGCGTGGTCTGTCAGATGCCGTTTCACGAACTCCCAACATTGAATGGCGCGTGTCAAGGCACGCTTGTCGTTGAAATGCTGGTATAAGTCGGCATATCCCACGATTGTTTCCGCCTGTACCCACCAATGCCGGTCGGCATCTATCGAAGAGGTATCGGTGTGCATTTCATAAATCATTCCTCCATCCGACAGAAAGCCTTCCGTTGCGGCTTCTGCCATGCCAATGATATGCGGTTCTATCTCTGCCAACAGTTGTTTGTCGCCTAACACTAATGCAGCTTCGTGAATGAGCCATGAGGCTTCTATGTCGTGTCCGTAAGAGATGATAGAATACCGGCTTTCCCAATCGTCGTTGAGGAAAAGTTGCAGATGATGGGTTTCGGCATTCATTATCTTATCTATGAACAGGCGGATGAGGTTGCGTAGCTTTTCTTCCAGCCTTTCGTTTTTCCATACACGGAATAGGTTGGCGTATGGTTCGAGTATGTGCAGGTGGGTATTCATGGTCTTGCGCTCATTGGCATCCTTGTCGCTGAGCCGCATGTCGGCCATTTCTTTCCACCCGCGAGACAGGGCTTCGCAATATCCGTTCTTTTTCTTGTCGAAACTATGTTGCTCAATGTCGTGGAAAAGCCGGATGGCGTATTCAAGTGCTTCGGCATCGCCCGTGGCACGGTGATATTCGCTTAATCCGTAGATGGCAAAGCCTATGGCGTAGATTTGCTTTTTCGTATCCAAAGGCATGCCTGATGCATTGATGCTCCAATATACACCGCCATGTTCACGGTCATAAAACCGGTCTATGATTTCACGTTTGGCACGGGTGGCGGTTTCCAGATATTCAGTCTTATGTAGCAGGCGGTAAGCAGAAGAAAAAGTCCATAGGATGCGCGCGTTCAATATGGCTCCTTTTTCTGCTTCGGGCATGAGTTGCTCCTCGCCGGTGATGCGTCCGTAAAAGCCACCGTGCTGTTCGTCTTTCATTTTCTCCATCCAATAGGGGAGGATATGGACAGTGAGTTCAGTCTCTACTTCTTTTCTGAGCTTTTCTATGATGATTGTTTCCATGAGTTTTTTGTTTTTAGGGTTGTTTCCTTTTCTTTTCCAAATTCGTAGTGATTTCTTTCATTTTCTTTTCCGACAAAGGATAAAGGCTGATGAACAGGACACTAAGCAGGGTGCCTATGGCAGGAAGCAGGCTTAGGAACATCTTGATGCCTTGGATGGCCTGCTCATTCTGTACGGCATTTGCCTGAAAGCCGAAGAAAGCAAGCAGCCAACCGGTGACAGCACTTCCGATGGCCCATCCGAATTTCTGGCTCATGGAGGAAGATGAGAATATCAGTCCGGTAGCCCGGTTTCCTGTTTTCAGTTCCGAATAGTCGGCACAGTCGGCATACATGCTCCAAAGAAGTGGGAATATGCTTCCGGCACAGATGCTGATAAATATCTGGAAAGTGAAAATCAGTCCGATATCTTCTTTGTCGAACCCATAAAAGATGATGCTGAGCACCGTGGCGATTGCCATAGCTCCCATATAGGTTTTCTTTTTACCGATACGGTTGCTGACGGGGGCTGCCAGGATGACACCGATGATATTGGCTGCCTGCCCGATAGCTAAATAAAGCCCGCTCAAAACAAAGGACATGCCGAAGAAAGAAATGGTTTCATAGTTTTCTTCTACGATGAAATATTTGAAATAATATACCGTGGCACCGTCGCGGATGGAGTTGAATACCAAAGCGGCAACACCGGCACCCAGCAATATCCACCAAGGACGATTATGAAACAGATCCTTCAAGTCGTCTTTCAGCGCATTTTGCTTTTCCTTGATAGGTTTTACACGTTCCCTTGTCAGCGCGAAACACCCATAAAACAGTGCGGCACATGCCACGGCTATTACAGCTACCGCCATTGTCCAGCCATATTGTTCTCCATGTTCCTTGCTGAATGCATTTGCCATAGGCATGAATAGCAACAGTGCGATGAAACTTCCTAAGTAGGCGAACACCATACGATAGGAAGAAAAGATGTTGCGTTCATACGGATCGGGACTCATGACTCCTAACAGGGAAGCGTAGGGCACATTGATGGCCGAATAGACCATCATCATCAGCGAGTAGGTGATGTATGCATAGACGATTTTGCCTGTCAGGCTCCACGAAGGAGTGACGAATGTAAGGATGCCGATCAGGGCAAACGGAAGGGCAAGAAACAACAGGTAAGGGCGGAACTTGCCCCAACGGGAATGGGTACGGTCTGCCAGTATGCCGACAATGGGGTCGAATGCCGAATCCCAGATACGGGTGATCAGGAACATGGTTCCCACTGCGGCGGCAGGCATTCCGAATACATCGGTATAGAATATCATCAGGTAGGAACCGAACAGCTTCCAGAACATAGAGGAAGCCATGTCGCCGAAACCGTATCCTATCTTTTCTTTGAGCTTTATCATGGCGGTATATTTAAGTGAGTTGGCTGACTATTTTTCCATTAGCTTCAAGTTCTTTTCTATCTGTCTCTTCAGTGTTTCTACCGAGGCCGATGAACGGAAACCGTCTTGTGGGGTGTTCATGCAATAGTCCACAAGTTTGTCGATGGTGGAAGTAGCTACATGCATGCGGGTATCACTTGAAGCATAGTAGATGAATACCTTTCCGTCCTCATCCGCTATCCAACCATTGGCAAACAATACATTAGAAACATCACCAACCCGTTCTTCTCCTTCGGGTACCATGAAGGCTCCTGCAGGAGAAGCGATTACGCGGGTCGGATCATCAAGAGAGGTCATGTACATATAAAGTACGTAGCGCAGTCCGGCAGCACAGCCGCGCACGCCGTGAGCCAAATGCAACCATCCTTGTGGTGTCTTGATGGGGTGCGGCCCTTCACCGTTCTTTACTTCTTTGATGGTGTGGTAATAGCGGTGGTCGATGATAGTCTCTTCCTTTACTTCGGCATGGGTAATATCGTCTATCAGTGCCCAACCGATACCTCCACCGCTTCCGGCATCGATGAATCCATCTTGCGGCCGGGTGTAGAGGGCATATTTACCATTTACAAATTCGGGATGAAGCACAACGTTGCGCTGCTGGCTTCGTGTCTTCAAGTCCGGTAGACGTTCCCAGTTGATAAAGTCTTTGGTACGTGCGATGGCAGCTGTGGCAGTAGCCGATGACAGGTCGCCGGCCGGAGCTGCCGGATCATGGCGTTCGGCACAGAAGATACCGTACACCCATCCATCCTCGTGTGCGGTGATTCGCATGTCATAAATATTGGTGGCAGGCACTATGTCTTCGGGCATGGTGACAGGATAATCCCAAAAACGGAAATTGTCAATGCCGTTGGGGCTTTCGGCTACGGCAAAGAACGATTTGCGGTCAGCTCCTTCCACACGAACCACCAACAGGTATTTCCCGTTCCACTTGATAGCACCTGAGTTCATGGTGGCATTCATGCCAATGCGCTCCATCAGGTAGGGATTGGTTTTCTCGTCCAGGTCGTAACGCCAGAATATGGGAGTATGGGCTGCGGTAAGTATAGGATGTTTATAACGGGTTACGATGCCGTTGCCGCCTTCACAAGGTTCGTTCTTACGGGTAATCAGTTGTTCATGATTGTTCCTAAGTGTATTCAGCTTGTCTGCAAATGTATTCATAATCAAATTCTTTTAAGGGTTTATTGTTTTGTTATTTATTTCGCTTCCTCCAAGTACAGGATGCGGCTGGAGTAATCGTTCTGTTTGTGATAATCTACTTGGTGGTTATAGGGTATTTCCAGACCATTGGCCATCAGGAATGTTCCGCTGAAGGTTTTGCCTTCATATTCCAAGATTTGATTGTCGATGCGGTTCAATTCCGTCACTTTGTAAATCTTGGAAGGATCCAATCCTGCCATTTTCACACGTGGCAGGTGCTGGTTGCAGAAGTGTTCTGTTTTCCACCAATAGAATACAGCTTTTTCCTTTTGGGGTGAAACATACATCAGCGAAGCGGCACCTTCCTTGTCGTATGGAGATAGCAGACGATACATGTCTCCCAACTGTACGATGGGGCGTATCTTCTTATAGTCGGCTATGGCCTTGCGGCACATTTCTTTTTCTTCATCGGTCATGTTGCCGGGTTGTATTTCCATACCTAAGCGCCCGCTCATTGCCACATCAATACGGTATTTCAATGGTATCGTACGAAAGGTCTGGTGGTTGGGGGCTGCACTGATATGTGATGCCATGGCTATTGCCGGGAAAAAATAAGACGTACCCCATTGCATGTAAATTCGTTGCAGGGCATCCGTGTTGTCGCTCACCCAGAATTCATCGAAATAAGGAAGTATGCCATAATTGGCACGTCCTCCTCCACTGGCACATGCCTGGATGGTCAGTTCCGGATGTTTCATCCGGATTCGTTGGCATATTTTTTCAAATCCACGATGATATTCAATGTACAGATGACTCTGGCTGTCTTTACCCAAATAATTGGAACCGTGGTTGGTGATGCCCATGTTCGCATCCCATTTGATGTATTCAATTCCAGGATAATTGCCCGTCAATGTATCTACCAAACCCACGATGAAGTCTTGGACTTCGGGGTTTGCCAAATCTAAGACAGCCTGTGTGCCTCCTCTTCCGAGGACGAGTTCTCTTTGAGGAGCCTTAATGACCCATTCCGGATGCTTTTCATACAATTCACTGGTTGTATTTGTCATTTCAGGTTCAATCCATATACCGAATCCTATTCCGTTCTTCTTGGCTTCTTCTACTATATAGCCAATCCCGGAAGGCAGTTTGTTCACGTCTGTTTTCCAGTCTCCCAATGATGAAGAATCGTTGTTCCGTGGGTATTTGCCGCCAAACCATCCGTCATCCATGACAAACATCTCTCCTCCCATTGAAGCTATGTCTTTCATCATCTGTTTCATTCCTGCTTCATGAATGTCAAAGTAAACACCTTCCCAACTGTTTAATAGAATTTTACGTACTTTATCTCCATGGGCTAATCTATGTCCGCGTGCCCATTTGTGGAAATTACGGCTACATCCGCCGGTGCCTTCTCCGCTATATGTCAGTGCTAATATAGGAGTTGTGAATACTTCGTCTGCCTGTAGGAGATATCCGGAATTGTCTTCATTGATTCCGGCATAGAATTTATGGAAATCGCTGTCATCTGTATCAATACAAAGTTTATAATTTCCACTATAGCATAATGCAGCTCCTATTGTATTTCCCACATTTTCCTGGGGCTTTCCGTCTAATGAGAACATGACTTCTGCATGTGCCGTATGCGAGTTTCTCACTCCATCTTTGTTCTTTATGGTTTTCATCCCGGGTTCCAGCCGTTCTTGCGACAAGCGGCCTTCGTTTGCCCACGAACCATAAAGATGCGAAAGCCATACGTCACCTCTTCTTATGGGAAGATAAGCGGACGCAAACCGGTTGAGCATGACGGGCTTTTTTTCTTTGTGGCTTATTTCCGTCCATGTCTCGATGATGTCTGCATCTCGATATGTTTTGTAATAGATGTTTGTATGGAACGGATATATTTTGTCTTTCATGGTAATGGTGGTCAGAAAACCTGTATCGGTAGAGTCTGTCTTGACCTGAACGACTGCCATCTGCAATGTCATGTTCCCGTCGGCATGGGTGACTGCCAGGGCTGCTTCTTCCTGGCAATTCAACCCATATACCGGATAGAGCTCGTGATGCATGGTGGCAGCGTAATCCACACTCTTCAGATCCTTGTCTGAAAGTTTGTCACCATAATAAATATATTCCGGTTTACCTCCTTCCGGAACCCGAAGGACCATGGAAGTATGGGGCGTGGATATATGTACGTTTTGTGCAACTATGTTTTTTGTCCCTGCCCATGCGGAAAGAACGGTTAATAGAAATGTCAGTATTCTCATTTTTTCCTCTTATTTATATAAGGTGAAATCTCACCAAGAAACAGAGTCTTTGGTGATTGATAAAAATTCACGAAATCATCGGCCGATGTTTGTCCCGGATAGGGAGCATAATAATGGTTAGGACGTTCGCGGGCGTTGCGCCATACCAGTACATAACTCACCGGATACTTGCAGACAACAGGCAATAATGTTTCTGTCCACCAGGTGGAATCCGGAATGGCTTCGTAGCCGGTTTCGGTCACTGCTATTGGTTTGTTGTGCTTTCGTCCCACTTCGGCCAAGATGGTCAGTGTCTTTTCCATATTGTCTAAATATTCACGGCGGTCGAACTGATAAGTGTCAAAGCCTATCAAGTCGATGATGTCATCCCCCGGATAGCGTTCCAGGTATTCGGCTGTATTATTAGGCTCTGCTCCGGGTGAATAGGCATAAAGCAAGTGGTTTAGCCCTTTTTCCTGCATGAATTCGTAAGTCATGCGCCACAAGGCTTTATATTCATCGGCGGTACATAAGTCTTGTCCCCACCAGAACCAACTGCCTGTATGTTCGTGCCACGGGCGGAAGAGAACAGGTACTTTTCGCCCATCATGGGTAATTAATGAATTCATGAAGTCGGCTATCGTGCCCATCCATTCCATGAACTTTCCGTGTTGTGTTCCTCCCGGCAGAACCGAAGCTACTACGGTAGAATTGCTCACGTCCCATGAGTCTTTTCCCGTTACAGGATTATCCACATGCCAACTGAGTGATACCATGCCTCC
>JAUNIV010000026.1:10831-13448 GCA_030523385.1 Bacteroidales bacterium
GGAAGATTCGTTTTGATTAGCACAGGCAAGTATTCCACTTGCCAGTGCTACGATTGTTACTATCGCTTTTATACTTTTCATCATGGGATCATTTCTTTTCTATACGAATATTGGCGAAACTATGATCAACATTCCAATCAGAATTGGGCTGCATGATCCAGAATAAATTGTTCCATCCGCTGTTGATTCCGTTAGTGGCCACATCGGATAATTCCAAGCGGACTGTACACCAATTTCCATAAGTATTGAAGCTGCCTGTAGCTGATGGGTTCCAAGCATATTGTCCGCCATTAAGCTGGATAAGGTAACCGGCTGAACCTGAATCATAGAAAGGATTGCCCGATGCGGAGTTTACTTCAAACTTAAACCAGTAGTCCGACGGGTTGGCAGCAGCTTCGGCAGGAAAGTCACAGCCACCACATAGCAGGTTGTTCCAGCTCCAGGCTCCATAGGAACCATTGATACGAAAGTAAGAACCGTTCAAAGGTTCCGGGGCATTCTCGTCAGCTCCATCCGTTATCAGCTCTGTTCCTGCCCAGAAACCATAGGCATCGGGGGTATCCAGATTCCAAAGGATGTTCGCATTGTTACGATAAGGTACACTGACCGATTTCATGCCATTGGAACTTTCCCATGTGAATACGATGGTAGAATTGTCTGTAGCATTCTGTGGAATGACAATAGACATATATTGTTCAGTCAAAGAGTCCACTTCCAGTTCCACACCATTCATAGTGATAGTAGATGAGGCATTTTCACTACCAAATCCATAGAGGTCAAAATAATCTCCGCAGACTCTTACGGAACTCCCCGGAAGCGCGTATTCATTATACAGACCTATGATGTTTACTTCAGGGACGCTGACTGTAAAGTCAACTGAAGTATTTCCCAATTCTGTTTCATAATAGAGTTTGTTGTTTACTTCAGTAGGAACAACACGTGGAATGGGGAAATAAGCTGCTTCAGCTGTGGCATATACTTCGTTTAATGGCACTTCCACGTCATTCAGAGTTATCTTTTTCACATAGCTCAAGTTCTCTCCGGTCAGTTTGATCATATCTTCGAAAGCACCTCCGGTTAGCGGTGAATTCATTTCGGTGTCTTCAGCATTGTAAATAGCGGTGATAGATGGAGCACCATGCGAAGCCATTCCATCATCATATCCTTCATCGTAAGTCACAATATCCTGACAGGAAGTTATGGTCATTGCGGCGGCAAGTATTAGTCCGCAAGCGGTTATATTCAGTTTTTTCATGATTTCAGTCTTTAAATTGATAAAATAGATTCTTGATACAATTAGCTCCAGCCCGGATTATTACTGTCTATGGCTTCGTTGGTTGAAACTTCGGATGAAGGTAACGGGAAGAGCAGGTGGCGTGGCTCTCTGTGCTTGTTGATGGAAGCCTCGTCATAAGCAGTAGCTACTCCATTGTCATTGACTCCTCCGATGGAATTCATTACATCCAAATAGATGCCCCAGCGAATCAGGTCCCAACGACGGTCGCCTTCCATGGCCAGCTCTTTGGCACGTTCTTCGAAAATGGCAGAACGTAGGGCTACCTTCGAAGTGATGGCACCATCTCCCGTAGTTACGGCAAGATTGGCATTGGAGCGGGCACGTACTAAGTTCAAGGCTCTGATGGATTCGTCAGCCACTCCGCTTCCTAATTCACATTGGGCTTCTGCATAAATCAATACAACATCTGCATAACGCAAGAACGGCCAGTAGGCATCTGTACGATTTTGGGTGACATCGGTCACATCCGCATATTTGGTGGTGAATGCCAGACATTCGTTGGTCACGTTGTAATAGTAAGATATACCGTCGTTGAAAGGAGATACCGGATCGGCTACTTTGTTCCCGTTGCTGTCATACCCGGTTGCCATCAGTCTGTATTCCGGTGTATTCGGATAATAGAATCCTCCATTGGTACTTACCTGATAGTAATAGCGGAAACGGTGTCTTACTCCTTGGGTAATGCGGTAATCCTGACTGTCGAACAGGCAATACCAGTGGAAGCGGTTGCCTATCCATTGTCCTTGCTGTATGGCACCTTCGGCACTTTCCGTACCACAGAACCATTGGTGTATTTGGTTGCCGTATTCGTCGTCTCCATTCCTTGCCTGGAGCATGAACATGTGCTCGCTTTGGTTATAGCTGTTGCGGTTCCACAGTTCGTTGTAGGGCAGGAGTTCATAGCTTCCATATTCTCCGTTCATCACTCTTTCGGCATATTGTGCCGCTTTGGTATAGCAGTCTTTCCAGTCGAAAGATTCGTAGCCGGCTACTTGGGTCTTGTGGAAAGTCATGGCAACGGGATAGGTCAGTATTTTTTCCCCGTTATTGAATTCATAGCAGGAACCGCTCTTCACAATCATTTCCTCACCGGCCGGAATGGCTCCGGCTCCCATTGTGGCATATACTTTGGCCAATAGTCCGGCTGCGGTTCCGGCTGCTACGTGTCCTTCTTGAAAACCGGCATCCGTATTCTTATATAATAAAGGTATAGCTTCTTCCAGCAAACGGATGATTTCCGTATAGACTTCACTGATGCTTCTGCGGGGCTGGTCGTAGTCTGCACCTTCGCTGATGGCTACGTCAAACAAGGGAATTTCA
>JAUNIV010000421.1 GCA_030523385.1 Bacteroidales bacterium
ATATTTTTTGACCGTATCAAAAATTTTTTTGAGAGGACGAAAAATTTTTTTTAAGGCGTCAAATTGATGAAAGAATACCGCCTAACTTGTAGATTTCATCAAGTTTCCGTAAATTGCTTTTTTCAAATGACGCTTCTGTGTTGTATGTTCTCATAAAATCTCCGCATTTTTTGCTTTTCTCCGCACAATGCCCTACTTTTGTTTGCTGATTAATAACAATATAAAAGACAAAAAAATGAAAGACTTTCTGAAATTTACGTTGGCCAGCCTCGTTGGAGTCGTTCTGGCAGGCGTGGTATTCATTGTTTTGGGCATCATCAGCGTGGTAGGCATGATGACCTCTTCGGATACGGAAACCGTGGTGAAGGATAATTCCATCTTCGTGCTCGACTTCAAAGGCAATTTGGCAGAACGGGCGCAAGACAACCCGTTGCAACAGTTGCTGGGCGAAGAGTTTGAGACTTATGGACTGAACGATGTCCTGTCTTCTATACGCAAGGCCGCAGAAAATGAAAACATTAAGGGCATTTATCTTCGTCCTTCATACTTGGGAGCTTCCTTTGCTTCGCTGCAAGAGATACGCCAGGCGTTGCTGGACTTCAAGGCTACGGGCAAATTTATCGTGGCTTATGCCGATGCATACACACAAGGCATGTACTACCTCTCGAGCGTAGCCGACAAGGTGATTGTCAATCCGCAGGGCAGTATCGGCTGGCACGGACTGGGCATGCAACCTGTCTTCTTCAAAAACCTCATCGGCAAACTTGGCATTGAGGCGCAGGTGTTTCGCGTAGGTACTTACAAGTCGGCTGTAGAACCTTTCATCGGTACTGAGATGAGTCCCGCCAATCGGGAGCAGACTACCGAGATGCTCACTTCCATCTGGCAACAGTTGCTGAACGATGTATCCGCTTCACGAGGCATATCGGCCGATACGCTGAATGCATACGCCGACCGTTTCATGGACCTCTGCAAGGCTCCGGAATATGTAGCTTGCGGACTGGCCGACACGCTGATGTATAACGATGAGGTGCTGGCATACCTCAAACAAATGAGCGGACGTGAAGAAGATGAAAGCCTGCGAAGCCTTTTCCTGGAAGATATGATTAATGTGAAACGCAATGTTCCGCGCGACAAGAGCGGAGATGTGATAGCTGTCTATTATGCTTCGGGCGAAATCGTAGATCAGGCATCGGGCACTTCTACTGACGAGTGTATTGATGCATCGGTTATGTGTCGCGACTTGCGCAGCTTGCGTGATGACGACAACGTGAAGGCTGTAGTGCTGCGCGTGAACTCACCGGGCGGTAGCGCATACGCTTCCGAACAGATATGGCGCGAAGTGGTGAGACTGAAGGAAAAGAAACCGGTGGTGGTTTCCATGAGCGATTATGCAGCTTCGGGGGGATATTACATATCTTGTGCAGCCACTCGCATCCTGGCTCAATCTACCACCCTCACCGGTTCTATCGGTATATTCGGACTGGCTTTCTCTGCTGACGAACTGCTGACAAAGACTGCCGGTTTGAGTTTTGATGTAGTGAAGACCAATCGTCTGTCTGACTTTGGTGCCAGTACATTGCCCAATCTGCTGAACCGTCCGCTGAATGAAGCCGAACAAGCCATTATGCAGAACTATGTAAATCAGGGATATGAATTGTTCGTCAACCGTTGTGCCGACGGACGTAGTATTTCGGTAGATGAATTGAAAAAGATAGCCGAAGGCCGTGTGTGGACCGGAGCCAAAGCTGTGGAACTGGGACTGGTAGATGAACTGGGCGGCATGGACAAGGCACTGGAGACGGCTGCTGCATTGGCAGATGTGCAAAGCTACAGCGTATTGAGCTATCCCAAACAGAAAAGCATGTTCAGCAATTTGCTGGATACGCAAAAGAAGCATTTTGCTGACAGCGAAATGAAAGCACACTTGGGTAATCTTTATCCGGCTTTCAAGGCATTGGAAGATTTGAAAGGAACCAACTGCATACAGGCACGCATGCCGTTCAACTTTCATATTCAGCAATAATATATGCGAATCAGGAGTTGAAAATCGCTTCTGATTCATGTTTTAAAAGTTTGT
>JAUNIV010000422.1 GCA_030523385.1 Bacteroidales bacterium
TGTTTGCTGTATATATAATGGGATTAGCCCTATTGAAGCAGATGGAAGTTTATCTTTGGGGATATCAAAAATATATAAAAAGACTATTCTTTGTATAGCTAGGCTTTCTCCTCAAAAGAAAAGTGATTTGTTTATATCTGTAGCGGAATTGCTTCCGCAATATGCTTTTATTTGGATCGGCAATCAAAGAGAAGTGACAAAACATCCCGAAAATGTGTATTTCTTGGGAAATATTCCCAATGCCAGGATGTATAATTCTATAGCTGACTTATTTATTTTGCCTAGTAATTATGAAGGTTTCCCTATGGTTATTCTAGAAGCTATGAGTTTTGGAAAACCTGTCGTTGCTTCTAATGTAGGAGGTATCAGTGAGATTGTGGAAAATGGTAAGAATGGATATGTGGTAGAGAATACTCCACAGGCTTTTGCTGAAAAAATATCTTATATGTTGGAGAATGAGGATGTTTATCATTCTCTCTCTACTTATGCACAAAATTGTTTGGTGGAAGAGTTTACTATAGATAAAATGGTGGATGCTTATCTTAAAATATATCAGAAGTAATGTTTGCTAAAAATGATATACCATGGAGAATGATTGTGTAATTCCATATTTCTTCGTATATTCGCATTGTTAATAAAAATTGTAACAGTTTACGGGAAGTGGAAGGATATAACAAGACTGAAAGAAAACGTAGAAGAATTGCGACACCTTTTGTTATACTATGAATTTACTTTCCTTTGTTTTTTATAAATGGACAACAACATGGAACAACAGACTGATAGATTTATTCCCGACGGGATGAATGCTTTTCAGCGTAATGTCAAGCGGATAGGAGATTGCCTGATAGCCCTTGTGGCGCTTATTGTTTTCTCTCCTTTGTTTTTATACTGCTACATTGCCGTGAAAAGGGAAGATGGCGGCCCGGCTATCTTTAAACAAGAAAGGATAGGAAGGTTCGGACGTCCATTCTTTATTTATAAATTCCGGAGTATGAGGATGGATGCGGAAAAGTTTGGGCCGGCCTTATATAAAGGCGGAGAAGATCCGCGCATGACGAAGATAGGCAAATTCCTTCGGGAACACCATTTGGATGAATTGCCGCAGTTATGGAATGTCTTTATTGGTGACATGGCGCTTATAGGGCCGCGTCCTGAACGTAAGTTTTATATCGACCAGATTATGAAGCACGACCCGCGTTATCGTTTCCTGTATCAGATACGTCCGGGAGTAACTTCGTATGCCACGCTATACAACGGATATACGGATACGATGGAAAAGATGCTTCGTCGCCTTCGTTATGATTTGTTTTATTTGGAACACCGTTCCTGGCTTTTCGATTTCAAAATTCTGGTGATGACATTCCTGAATATTGCCTTTGGCAAGAAGTTCTAATAAATGGTTTAAAAGAAAGATAAGGGATGAAATATGCGACTATAAAGCTGATTGGTGTGATTGGCGTGCTCTTGCTGTCGGGACAACTTGCAAAAGCCCAAATAAACTATGGTACAACGGGGTTGATGAACATGCCTACGGCGGATATGCAGCGCGACAAGACGGTGATGCTGGGAGGAAACTGGCTGAGCAAGCATGCCACGGTGCCTCGTTGGTGGTATGACACTTGGAACTATTATATTAATGTCACAATCTTTCCGTGGTTGGAAGCAGGCTATCTTTGTACGGGGCATAAGGCCGTTCCGGTTGATTATGGACATCGTACGGATGTTTGGGTGCCGTCTACATACGGAAAGTTTGTCAATCAGGACCGTTCCTTTCATTTCCGGTTGAGGCTGTGGAAAGAAGGCGGGTGGAAATCGTGGACTCCTCAGGTGGTCATTGGTGCCAATGACGGCATAGGTGAGTCGGACAGCGGAGGTTCTTTGTCGGGACAGACTCAACAAAATTATGCCAATGGCTTTTGGAATCGTTATTATCTGGCGGTAACGAAGCATTTTTATTTTGATGGAATAGGCATGCTGGGGGCACACGTGTCATGGATATACAGCAATCGTTTTGATAATAAGCTGAGTGAGCCTGCCGTGGGGGCCAATTTCCGTTTCGGACTGAAGGATG